>JAYUVL010000280.1:0-25401 GCA_043754075.1 Cytophagales bacterium
CCATCCGCTTGGGCACTATGATTACTTTTTTGGCAAATTTGCCTTCCATGTATTTCTGGACGGTAGCCGAGGCCAGCACTTGTTGTTCAATTTCCTGTACCGGCAAATCGGCCGCAAAATCCATTTTGGTGCGCACCTTGCCATTGATGGAGATGGGGTACTCAAATGAATCCTCCACCAAATAAGCCGGGTTCCACTGCGGGAAAATGGCCTGAGTGATGCTGGTGGCATGGCCCAATTGCTCCCAAAGCTCCTCGGTGATGTGTGGCGCGTAAGGGGAAATCATGACCAATAAATCGGTCAAGATAGCCCGTTTATTGCACTTGAGGCTGCTCAGTTCATTGACGCAAACCATAAATGCACTCACTGAAGTATTGAACGAAAGGTGCTCTACATCTTCCTCGGCTTTTTTTAGGGCTTTGTGCAATGCTTTCCATTCTTCTTTGCTGGGCGCTGCCTCACTCACCTGCCAATTGCCCTTTTCGTCATAAAACAACCGCCACATTTTTTTCAAAAACCGATAAACCCCCTCAATACCATGGGTGCTCCACGGCTTATCGGCTTCAACCGGTCCAAGGAACATTTCGTACAAACGCAACGTGTCGGCCCCGTATTCATCGCAAACTTCGTCGGGATTGACCACATTGTGCTTTGACTTGGACATTTTTTCCACCCCCTCTCCACATATATATTGGCCATTTTCCAACACAAATTCAGCATCGGCAAATTCTGGGCGAAATTTCTTGTATTCCTCAATGTCAAGCACATCGAGCTCAACAATGCTGATGGGCGCGGCCAGTTCAACAACTTCGCCGAAATGGCCCCGCAATCCCTTGGAAATGAACTTATTCTCGGTTTTCAACTTATACACAAAACTAGAACGGCCCTGGATCTTCCCTTGGTTCAGCAGTTTTTTGTAAGGTTCGGGGAAGCCAACCAATCCCTTGTCATACAGGAACTTGTGCCAAAAACGAGAATACATCAAGTGGCCTACGGCGTGCTCGGTGCCACCCACGTAGAGATCTACTTCGCGCCAATAGTCCATGGCCGCACGGTCGGCAAAAACCTGGTCGTTGCGGGCATCCATGTAGCGCAAGAAGTACCAGCTCGAGCCCGCCCAACCGGGCATGGTGCTCAGTTCATACTCATATTGGCCTTGGTATTTCCAGTTCACGGCCCGGCCCAACGGCGGTTCCCCCGTTGGGGTGGGCTTGAACTCATCAATTTCCGGCAGGATCAAGGGCAGTTCATCGACTTGGATCAGGTGGGGGATCCCGTCCTTGAAATACACCGGAACTGGCTCGCCCCAATAACGCTGGCGGCTGAACACCGCATCGCGCATCCGGTAATTGACCCTGGCTTTGCCCACCCCCAGCGCAACTGCTTTCTGGGTGGCCAATTGAATGGCCTGCTCGGTCTCCAGCCCATTGAGGAAGCCAGAATTGATCATTCTTCCCCTTTTCTTCTCGGTGGGATCGGCCATCTCTTCGGTGCCTTCAATCACGCAGACGATTGGCAATTGATAATGTTTGGCAAAACGGAAATCGCGATCATCCGAACTGGGCACGGCCATCACCACCCCGGTGCCGTAACCGGCCAGCACATAATCGGCCACCCAAAGCTGGATTTTTTCACCCGATAGCGGGTTGATCACATACGTTCCGGTGAACACGCCCGACACAGTTTTGACATCGGCCATCCGGTCGCGCTCGGAGCGGTTCTTAGCTTTCTGCACATACTCTGCCACTGCGGCCTGTTGGTCGGGCGAAGTAAGCCGGGGGATCCACTCGTGTTCGGGGGCAATGCTGACGAATGTTACCCCGAAGGTGGTGTCAATCCGGGTGGTGAAAACGGTGAGGCTCAGATCCTGTCCATCGACTTTAAAATCCAATTCGGCCCCCATTGATTTGCCGATCCAGTTTCGTTGCATTTCTTTGAGCGATTCGGTAAAGCCGACCGTCTCCAAGTCTTGCAAGAGCCGCTCAGAGTAAGCCGTGATCCGCATCATCCACTGCTGCATAAGTTTGCGTTCTACCGGGTAGCCGCCCCGCTCGCTCACGCCATCTTTTACCTCATCATTGGCCAATACAGTTCCCAAGGCTGGGCACCAATTGACCACTTCTTCCGACAAGAAAGTCAACCGATATTTGAGTAGAATTTCGGCCTTGGCGCGTTCATCAAAAGCTTGCCATTGGGTGGAATCAAAGTGGGGCACATCTTGATGGCAGGCAGCCCGCACGTTCACATTGCCCGACTGCGCAAAAAGCTCGACCAATTCGGCAATGTCCCGGGCTTTGCCCAACCCATTGTTGGCTGGATCGCCAAGGTCGTACCAAGCATTGAACAACTGCATGAAGATCCACTGGGTCCATTTGTAATAATCAGGGGCGGAAGTTTGCACTTCGCGATCCCAATCGTAGCTGAACCCGATCCGGTTGAGCTGCCGCTTGAAAGTAGCAATGTTTTTGGCAGTGGTCAGCGCGGGGTGCTGGCCTGTTTCAATGGCATACTGCTCAGCGGGCAGCCCAAAAGAATCAAAGCCCATTGGGTGCAGCACATTGAAACCCTTGAGGCGCTTGAACCGGGCCACAATATCGGAGGCAATATAGCCCAGCGGATGTCCGACGTGCAGCCCCGCCCCGGAAGGATAGGGAAACATATCCAGCACATAGTACTTGGGTTTGGCAGTATCGTTGTAAGTTTTATAGGCTTGGCGATCGGCCCAGCGGCCTTGCCATTTTTGTTCTATTTCGGCGGGGTTATATTCCATTGTTCAGTAATCTTGTTGGGCCAATTGGATGACGCGGGCGCTAAATTAAACCATCCTTGCCAAAATTGAAAGGTTTGTCCAAATTGCAGGCGATCAATCAACCAATACAACTATTCAAATGCTGAAAAAACTAGTATTTGTTGGGCTATTTTTTGGGCTTACTTCTACCTTGGCCACTGCCCAAAGCGGCCCTTTCCCAGCCGAATGGTTAGGAAATTGGCGGGGCACATTGGAAATCCACAAACCTCAGAGTACAGGCTCCCAATATCCAATGAAACTGCAAATCAGTCAGTTGGATTCAGCCAAATACCGCTTTGTCCTAATTTATGGCCAATACGATAAAATAGATGAGCGTCCCTATGAATTGCTGGTGATCAACGCGGCAAAAGGGCATTATCGGGTGGATGAAAAAAACAGCATCTTGATCGATGCCTACTTGTTTGGCTCCCGCTTGATCACTTGGTTCTCCGTCGGGCCGAGTGTGCTCACCGTGAGCTATGAAAAAATGGGGGAGACTATCGTTTTTGAAGTGACTTCCTCGGGCAATAAGGCCACTTTGGTCAGTGGTGGCCAACCACACCAAGCGCAGGACATCCCGACGGTGAACAGCTTTTTGGTGAACGGGTTTCAACGGGCAGTGCTGCGACGCGAATAGGCGAAAACTATCCTTTCGTTGCCATTCCCCTTCGCTTTTCTCCCCACATGAACCGCCTAAAAAGGAAACCTGACTGGCCGTTTTCTTGGGCCTTATCGCCCTACCTTTTAGGGCACACAAGTACGTAGGCTAGAAGCAAAGGCGCGCCCCCGAAAAGTCCGGTAGTGCCCCGTCCCAACCTAGTGATGATGCGAAACACCCGCTAGGCCCGCCCGACTTTTGATAGCGTGGTGGCGGGCTGCAAAATCTTGCTTACTTTTGCCCGGCGAGCAGCGGTGCGCTCCATGCCCATTATCCCAATCCGCCCGATCATGAACAAATTCAATTTCCAGTTTTTTTTGCCCTATTTCCTGTGCATTGCCTTGTTCTACGCACTCACCATCGTTTATTTCCAGCCCGAAATTTTTGAGGGCAAGTCATTGGCCCAATCCGACATTTTGCAATACCAAGGCGGCGCCCAGGAGACGCTGGAATACAACCGCACCCACGACGATCCGACGCTGTGGACCAGCAGCATGTTTGGTGGCATGCCCGTTTACTTGCTCCAGGCCAGCTATCCCGACGGGCCCATTGCCCTCATCGACCGAGTGTTCAAGGGCCTGTTCTTTGCTGGCAAGAGCGCGCACCTGCCATTCTTGACCATGCTTTGCAGCTTTGTGGCACTTGTTTGTTTTGGGGTGCGGCCCTACGTGGCGGCCATTGGTAGCGCGGCTTTTGCCCTGGGCACCTACAACCTGATCCTGATCGAGGTGGGCCACTTGACCAAAGCGTGGGCCTTGGCCTATGCCCCGCTGGTCTTGGCTGGCATGCACTTGGCTTTTCGGGGGCGTATCCTTGGCGGCTTTGCGCTCACTGCGCTGGCCATGGCCCTTGAGCTGCGGGCCAACCACCTGCAAATCACCTTTTATTTGGCCATCATCTGTTTGTTTTTTGGGCTGAGCGAACTGATCTTCGCGTTCAAAGAACAACGCCTCCCAGCCTTTGCCAAGGCAGCGGGCGTGCTCATCTTGGCCGTGGTGCTGGGCGTTGGGGTCAATGCGGGCCGCTTGCTGGTGGCCCAAGAATACAGCCAATACACCCAGCGGGGCAAAGCTGAACTCTCGCCCCTGCCCGGCCAAGAATCGGCCACTGCCAGTGAGGGCCTGACCAAGGAATACGCCTACAATTGGAGCGAAGGCATTGGGGAGAGTTTCACCCTGCTGCTGCCCAACTTTTATGGCGGATCGAACAATGAAAAAATCAGCGAAAAAAGCGCGCTCTACGGAATGTTGGGCCAAGAGCAAGTGCAGTTCATGTACTGGGGCGACCAGCCCTCCACCGCTGGGCCGGTCTATGCTGGGGCCGTGGTGTGCTTCCTGTTTGTGCTGGGCCTGCTGCTGGCCACGCCCCAACAACGCTGGTGGCTGGTAGCGGGGGCTGTCACTATGCTGATGCTTGCTTGGGGCAAAAATTTCGCCACCTTCAACTACTTTTTGTTTGACTATTTGCCCGCGTTCAACAAGTTCCGGGCGGTATCCATGGCCATGAGCCTGACCGTACTGCTGATGGTCTTGGGCGGAACCATGGCCTTGGACAAGCTCATCGATGCCAAGCTGGATCAAGCTCTGCTCCGCAAATTGCTGATCGCTTTTGGGGCCACGGGCGGTTTGTGCCTGGTCTTGTGGTTGTTTGCGGGCATGTTCAGCTTCAGTGCTGGGGCCAACGACTTGGACATCCAACAGTATTTTGTCCAACAAATGCAGCAACAACGGGTGGGCCAAGAACAGGCCAGCCAGCAGAGCCAAGCCATTATGGATGCCATCCGGCTGGAACGCAAGGCCATGTTCCGATCCGATGCGCTCCGCTCTTTTGCCCTGATCGCGGTCGTGGTGGCAGCCCTTTACTTCTATTTGCAGCAAAAAATCTCAGCCTTGGTCGCTATCGGCATTGTGGGAGCAGTTACCGTGCTGGATGTCTGGGGCGTGGGCAAGCGCTACCTCAAGGCCGACAGTTTCCGGGAAAATGTGCGCAAAGCCAATTTCACCGCCTCACCGACCGATACCTTTATTTTACAAGACCCCGACCCCAGTTACCGGGTCCTGAACCTTACCACCAGTCCGTTCCAGGATGCCGCCACTTCTTATTTCCACAAATCGATCGGGGGCTACTTTTCGGCCAAAGTACGGCGCTATCAAGACCTGATCGACCGAAAATTCCAAAACGAGATCGGCGCCCTCATCACGCCTCTCCAAAAAGGTGGGGCACCCAATTTTGCCCAAACACCAGTGCTCAATATGTTCAACACCCGGTATTTTATTTTGGACCCCAATGGCGGGGAGCGGGGAGCTCTCAAAAACCCGAGTGCACTGGGCAATGCGTGGTTCGTGGCCGGACTGAAGACCGTGAACAGTGCCGATGAAGAAATGGCGACCCTCGGCACTTTCCGGCCCGATAGTTTGGCCGTGGTGGACATTAGTAAGTTCAAGGTGGGCACTGCCCAGTTTGCGCGCGAAGGCTCGGCGATCAAGCTCACTTCATACAGTCCCAACAAACTGGTGTATGAAGCCGCCGCCGCTGCCCCTGGTTTTGTGGTGTTCTCGGAAGTGTATTATGCTGACGGCTGGAAAGCCACCATCGATGGACAGCCAGCCCCGTACCTGCGCGTGAACTATGCGTTGCGGGGTATGGAAGTACCCAAGGGCAAACACACCATCGAGTTTGTCTTTGACCCCGATAGCTACCGGACGGGCAGCCTGATCACCCAGATCAGCGCCTATTTGGTGACTTTGGCCGTGGTCGGGGCGTTGGCCATGCTCTTCGTCCGATTGGGGAAAGAGCGGCAAAGCTAGCCGTACCAATGATTTAGCCCAAGTAAAATCTCGGAACGGTAAGCGAAAATGATCGGTTGCTTTGTAGTAGCCGATCGTTTTTCATTGATTGATGTTGGTGGTTACAGTTGTGCGAAAAAGTGGATTTCAAGGAAGCAATGCTCGGGTTTAGGACTCATCAACTTTTTTGACAAGGCAAAATGAGGTATTTGCTCTTCATTATCATGTATTTTTCTTTTTAGAGATCCAAAATTCATGATTTTTGTCAAGAAAAACTATGTGAAAAATATTGTCTTCAAAATGTCCGATGATACACTCTTTTCCCTGTATATGCATGGAGCACCAAACTACGTCAGGCAAAACGTGTTTGGGATGTTCAAAAACTGTGTTTGGTGGAAAATCAACATTTGGGTACTGCTTTATGATCTGCTGAGACGTTGCTTCAAGTCTTGTGAGTTGGCAAATATGTCTTAACCTATTGATTGCCAGAGCCAAAAGTTTTTCTTCTTCCCATTCTTCAAAGCTTTGCCCTTGATTTCTATCAAAATCTGTAAAACTTAAAACAATAAGCGGCTCTTTGCTGCCTTGTTTGGTTTCAACACCTTTTAACTCTCTTTTGTAGGAAGCACTCTTTCTCTGCTTGAATTTATCGTGCTTCCCCATACAAAAGTTGGTTTAGTTTGAGGTCTATACCAAAATAAGGAATTGCACCATATCTTCCTAAAAGGTAATTTTTATCAAAGGCTGATTTGTTTCTAACTGTGTCAGTTTTAAAGTCTGCCAATGAAATTAACTCGGATGCTCCAAACTGATTTTTCTCTACAAACCAAATTTGGTCTCTTCTAAAAGTTTCTTTATTTAAGAGTGATACGTCGTGAACAGCACAAATTAGTTGGGCTTGGTTCACGTTGCATTCATGAAAAAAATCAATGAGCCTCAATGTTAAATTGCTGTGAAGTCGTGAGTCAAGTTCATCTATAATTAAAATTTTACCATTCCTCAAAGTGTCATACCAAGGACCAAGCAAATAAAGCAATTTTTTTGTCCCTTCACTCTCTTGCTTATCAAAGTTGAATGGTATTGTGTCAATAAGTATGTTATCTTCATCGTATTTACGATGATAAGTTATAAGTTGGTCTCTTTTAGATTGTTTTGATTGTGTTTTTTGAATACTCGTCAAAAGATTAATTATTTCTTCGTCCCTTTGCTTTTCTCTTAAAGTTTCTAAATCTATTTCATTTACATCTTCCTCCGTTGTGCTAAGATTTGAAATTTCAAGGTATTTAATGAAGTGTAACACCCAATTAAAGAAATTTTTGTCAGACTTTAATTTATTTATCGTGTATCTTTTATGACCTCGGTCATGAATGCCATTGATTATATTGAAGTTTTTAAACCACTCAACAATACTTGATGACATTTCTTTGCCAAGCGTGGCAAGAACTGAAAGGAACAGTACGTTTTCTTTCACGTCTTCTTCTTTCCCCAAACCTTCTTTAAATGCCCATTTGTTAATCTCAATTTTTTGTAAATCTCTTTTAAACAAGTACACTTCTTTGCTTGTTGTATGGTAAAGCCACTCTGCAACAATCTTATCATAATCTATTTCGAAACCATACCTATATTTAGTGCCTTTATGAAAAAATGATACTTCAAAAAAAGTAGATTCCTGCTCTGTCCTAGAATTAAGGGCAAATTTTTCTAGTGGAAATCTTCGGTCATTATTTTCCAATAAGGCATCACGAAACGAATTTAAAATAATTTGTTTCATAAATTCCATAGCTTCCAAAAGATTGCTCTTCCCACTTGCATTGTTTCCATAAATGATAGCTGACTTTAATAGACTCAATTTATTGTCAATTAAAATGGCATGAGTATCCTTATGTTCTTTAAATGATTTTGCGGTAATCATTGAAAGTGTTGTCAAGTCTTTGAAGGACAAGAAATTCTCGACTTTGAATTCAATAATCATTGTTGCTCCTTAATTTAAATTACGTCACAAAGTTACAACATTATTTAAAATTTGCAAGTAAATCGCAAAAAATGATTTTTATTTTTAAACCTTTGAGCTATTAGGGTCAGGTTAAGCTTCCTTACGCCATAACATTTTACTAACCGATTCTGGCTATCTTTGTGCAACAGCCAGCCAATAACGGTTTAGTTATTGCCAAAAAAACCACCAGCCTGTGCCGCACCTTCGCATCATATACATGGGTACGCCCGAATTTGCCGTACCGCCATTGGAAGCCTTAGTAAAAGCCGGGCTTCAGGTGGTGGCCGTGATCACCAGTCCCGACAAGCCCTCGGGCCGGGGGTTAAAATTGCAGCCCTCACCGGTCAAAATTGCGGCCCTCGCCCACCAAATTCCAGTATTACAGCCCGAAAAGCTCAAAAACCCCGATTTTTTGGCCGAGTTGCGGGGATACAACGCCAACTTGCAAATTGTGGTGGCTTTTCGGATGCTGCCCGAACAGGTGTGGGCCATGCCCGAGCTGGGCACGTTCAACCTACACGCTTCCCTCCTCCCCCAGTACCGGGGAGCTGCGCCCATCAACTGGGCCGTAATGAACGGGGAAACCGAAACGGGGCTTACTACTTTTTTCCTGCAACAAGAGATTGACACCGGCGATCTGATATTTCAAGAAAAAACCCCAATTTACCGCCAAGATACTGCGGGCTCACTCTATGAACGGCTGATGCACCAAGGGGCCGAGTTGGTACGGAAAACCGCCGCCGCTATCCAAGAGGGGGAAGTGCGGCCCGTGCCCCAGCCCACCGTCCCGGAAAGCATCGTGCGCAAAGCCCCCAAGATTTTCAAAGAAACCTGCCAGATCGATCTCGGCCAAACTGCCGAGCAGGTGTTCAACTTCGTGCGTGGCTTGGCCCCCCATCCCAGCGCTTGGACCGAGATCAACGGCAAATCGTACAAAATCCACCAAGTAATGCCGGTAAGTGGGGATAAAATCAGCCTCGCGGGCACTTGGGAAAGCGATTTTAAGACTTACTTGCACCTGTTTGTGGCCGATGGTTACGTGGCGGTAACTGAGCTCCAGGCCGAGGGGAAGAAAAAAATGGCCATTGAGGAGTTTTTGCGGGGGAACAAATTTTGAAATGTTCCCCTAAATACACTTACTTTGCACCCTTAACAAAAACAGGCATCCAAATTATTTTCATAAATGACTACTTTAATCATTGTTATAACGCTTATTGCGTCGGTACTGCTCGTTTTGGCGGTAATGTCACAAAGTTCAAAAGGCAGCGGATTGGCCGGTGGCCTTGGTGGCTCGGCCGCCAGCCAGATCATGGGCGCCAAGCGCACCACCGATTTCTTGGAGAAAGCTACTTGGGTTTTTGTTGGCATCGTGCTGACATTTTCACTGCTGGCCAACGTTATGATTGAGACGCCCCAAGTGATAGAAACCAGCCCCAACATTGAAGCGGCCAAGAAAAAACAAGTGACCCAGCCCAAGCAGAATCCCTTGATGGATTCGCTCAATTCATTAACGCCCGACTCTGGCCAAGTAGCACCCAAAACTGACTCTGCCAAATAGGCAATTGAAATTAACCGGAGCAAAAGCCGCCCTGCCCAATTTGGCCGGGGCGGCTTTTGTTTGAAAAAAGAGCAGCCCCGGTTCCAACATTCCGGCCGAACCATTACCTTAGGGCAAAAATGGCCAACCATCGGATGCCCCTCCCCTCCCCCGACATTGAACTGCTCCTCACTAGTGATGGATCCAGCACCCTGCGCCTGCCCACTGGCGAAACCTACCGCTCGCGACACGGGGCCCTCCAAGAATCGCAGCATGTATTCATTGAGTCGGGCCTAAAGTACTGCGTCGGCCAATTGCCCCACCGGCTAATCCGCATCCTAGAGATTGGCTTGGGCACCGGACTCAATGTGCTGCTCACCGCGGCCTATGCCCAGCAAACTCCCCAAGTGACTTGCCAAATGGTGAGCTTGGAACCTACCCCCATTGGTCTCGAGCTGGTAAATTTGCTCCATTACCCCAGCCTGATCGGTGGGGACACCGCCCAGTATTTGCAACTTCTGCACACGGGCCCATGGAACGAAAACCTGCCGATTTTACCCAATTTCAATTTTCGCAAGGTCAACCAACCACTCGCCGCCTATCAACCCACTGGCGAACCGTTTGACTTGGTCTATTTCGATGCCTTTGCCCCACGCAGTCAGCCCGAACTTTGGGGCGAGGCTTCTTTCGCTACGCTCGCCCAATGGCTCCAACCGGGCAGTGTATTGGTGACCTACTGTGCCCAAGGGCAGTTCCGCCGCAACCTCCGAGCCGTGGGCTTTGTGGTGGAAAGACCAATGGGCCCGCCCGGCAAGTCGGAAATGACCCGGGCCATTTATCAGCCGTAGTGGCCCAATGGGGCAATACTGGTGGGGGCCGCAACTATTGCAACTCAATCGCGTGTTCACTCCGCACGAAAAAATTTACCGTTCCGAGCAGTTTTGGACGGGTTTTGTAGCCAGTCCAATCACATTTCTTTTCTTCATTGATTCAGAAATAAGCTGGCTGGTGCGTGTTTGCCCAATCGCTGCTCATTGGCCGGCATATTTACGTTTGCGCCACCAGAACTTGAACAGGCCAAAGGCTAGGAGCAAGCCCAAGGGCAGGAGCAGGTTGAGGCCCCGCCAAAAAGTCGCCTGTTCTTGGACCCGGATTTTGTCCAAGGGCCGGAGCTTCACTTCTTTGAGGCGGGTGTTGATCAGCCCGTCCTCATTGAGCATGTAGGCGAGGGTATTGAGCAGCCACTCTTTATTGGAAAACGTTTGGCCCGTGAGGGGATCGAAGCCCAGTGGCAGCGGCTGGCCTGATCGCCGGTCCTTTTCGTTGGTCAGAATGTCGCCATCCGAACAAAGCAGGATTTTGGTTGGTTTGCTCTGGGGCAAGATCGCCTGTTGGGGCAGTTCCGGGGGCACAAACCGGTTTTTGAACAGCGAAGTGAATTGCCCCTCCAGTAAATACGCCACGGGCAAATATGGCCGGGCGTACAACTTGGGATCAAGGTCGGCTTTCAACTCATCGAGGCTCACGAGCATGGGCGCACGCCGGGCCCGGGAATACTGGTTGGTAAACAAAACCCCGGTTTTGCGGATCCCGGTTGCTTTGACCGTATCGATAGTGCCCAAAAAACGGGTGTAGATGGCATTGAGGTTGCGGGTGGTGGGATGATTGGCAAATTTATTTACCATTACATAGTACGGCCAAGGCACGGGCTGGATGTTGGGGGCATTGCCCAGATTGCCCACGTTAAGCACGATTTGCCCCATTTGCAAGTCTTGGATCAGATCCAAATTGGCCCGCACCCCATAGCGGAACAGGATATCGTCCAAGTTGAGATCATAGCCAAAAGCGTACGCTCCTCCTTGGCTGATGCTATCCAAATTCATTTGCACTTTGTCAATAAAAAACAACAACTTGCCGCCCTGCATGACAAACTGGTCAAGCTTGAATAGTTCGGCTTCAGAAAAAGATTTTTTGGGCTGGACGATAAGTGCCGCCGCTATGTTGTCGAGGGTTTGGCTGCGCAGATCAAGCTGTTCGGTAAGGTAAAATTCATCCAGTGTACTGGTCAGATCGGCCAGTGGTGGGCCGGTGAGTTCATCGTGTCCAGCAATAAAAGCTATCCGGGGTTTATCGCGGCTGGTCAGTTTTTGAATGGCCGAAATCAGTTCATATTCTACCCCCTCCACCGACTGGTTGAGCTGGGCTTGGGGCGAAGCCGCTTTGTTGCCCTTCAGCAATTGGACAGCAGTTTCGCGGTTGGCATAACTGACCAACGCCCCCGGAAAAATAACCTTTTGGGTTTTTTTTCCATCCACATTGTCATACAAGTTGGTCGGGGCAATGCCCTTGCCCGCCAATTGGCGATAGAAAGCGGCCCGTTCTGGCTCGCTCTTGGCCGTAGCTGGATCGATAAAGGTATAATTGACCTTGTTCCCGCTATAGACAACAAACTCGTCCAGGGTTTCGCGCACTGTTTGCTGCAAGCGTTGGAAACTGGCGTTGAGGTCGCCGGCCAAATAAATTTCAATGTAAATGGGTTCGGTCAAATTGGCCAGCGTCTTTTTGCTGGCCTCGGCAATGGTGAACCGCTTTTCTTCGGTAAGATCGATTCGGAAAAAGTAATGGGTTGCGATCAAATTGACAATCACAATGCCCAGCGCAACGACGATAAATTGCAAAATATCTTCCCATTTTTGAGGTTTGCGCATGGGGAGCCGTGATTTTTTAAGTGATAAGCCTATAAACTGCTTTTGATCAGGAAGTTGCGGGCCGGGGGTGCGAGCCGAGCCGCCCGAGTGTCGCCTTTAACATTCAAAAGTAGGAAATAAATCTACTTTTTTTTGTTTGTGAGCAACCAATCATGCACTTCCCCAGTCTTTAACCCAACAATACTTCGCTTTTCCTGAACAAAATGAGATCCATTCACCTATCTGTATTCGCCCTTCTGCTTAGCTTGCTGCTCTGTGCGCAGGGGTTGCAGGCCCAATTTATCTCCTTCGGCCCCCGGGTGGGGGTCAGTGTATCCAGTTTGGACCGTTTGCCCAGTGGGCTACGCGATGCCAGCTACCGTACCGGCTTGCTGGCGGGTGGTTTCGTCCGGCTAAAAGTGCCCGTGTTGGGCCTTTTTGTCCAGCCTGAACTGCTCTATGCGCAAACTGGTGGGCGCTACACTGCCCTCACTGGCGAGCAAGTAAACCTCCGGGTCAATTCCATCGATGTTCCATTGCTCGTTGGCATTCAATTAGTTAGGGTGTTTCGCGTATATGGTGGGCCCGTGTTTGGTCAGGTTATCGATGCCCGCACCGAAACGGGCGGGGTGTCCACTTCAGTACCTGACTTGAACAACAACCTCAGGTCGGCCATGGTGGGATTTGGTTTCAACCTGAGCCGTTTGGAGCTGGACTTGCGCTTTGTGAGCCGGGGCAACGCCATCACTAGCACCAGTAGTACCCGGATTGGTGGTTTCCAACTCTCGGCGGCCTACCGCCTGCGCACCAAGGGCAAGGGTATTTTTCGCAAACGGTTCTCCTAGCTTTGCCAACACCAAAGCAATAATAACAAACCAGGTTTCAAACCGTGGGTAGAGTACCCTAAGTTTGAAACCTGGCTTTTTTGTAAGTGGATCCAAGTAATTACTGCACAGCCAATTGTACACTGGCCAACAACTTCACTTCGTCGCTCACCAGTACCCCGCCGGCTTCGGTGGGTGCATTCCAAGTCAGGCCAAAATCTTTCCGGCTCAATTTGCCACTGAGTTCAAACCCAGCCTTGACATTTCCCCACGGATCTTTTTGAATACCAGCTTCTTCTACATTGAGCACTATGGACTTGGTGATGCCGTGCATGGTGAGGTTGCCTTCCAGCTTGTAAGTTCCATCTACCTCTTTGGTCATGGCAGTTGATACAAAAGTAAGTTCGGGATACAGGGCTGCATCGAAAAAATCGGCTGATTTTAAGTGCGTGTCGCGCTGTTCATTATTGGTCGAGATCGAACCGATTTCAGCCGTAAAGTTGATGGCGGCGTTTTGAAACTCGTTGCCATCGGTCTGGGCCGTGCCGCTAAACTTAGTGAATGAGCCGGTGACCGTGGTGATCATCAAGTGTTTTACTTTGAACTGGAGTTCGGAGTGGGTCGGATCGATCGCCCAGAGAGTAGTTACCATGTTGAAAAATATTTAGCGTTGAAACAATCAATGTTTAAACATTTATTATGGCACAAATGTAAAAGTAAAATTTATGTTTCCAAACAATTGCCCAAAAAAGAAGCCCAATTTTTTGCTAAATTCGTGGCCATGTCAACGACCGACTTCCCCTACCGCATAATATTGGCTTCACAATCGCCGCGCCGTCAGCAATTGCTCCAAGAACTGGGACTGGATTTTCGGGTTCTGATCCGCCCCATTGATGAGTTCATCCCGCCCAACATCGGATCAATGGAAGCGGCCGCCTACTTGGCCGACCTGAAGGCCGGTGAGTTTGCGGGCACTTTGGCCGAAGATGAATTGGTGATCACGGCCGACACCGTAGTGGTTTGCAACGATCAAGCACTGGGCAAGCCCGCCGATGCAGCCCAGGCCCGGCAGATGCTGGATTTGCTCTCGGGCCGCACCCATGCCGTGATCACGGGCGTTTGCCTGCTGACTGCCCAACGCAAATGTGTGGCCGAGGACGTGACCCTAGTAACTTTCAAAAAACTTAGCCCTGAAGAAATTGACCATTATATCGATCATTATCGCCCCTATGACAAGGCCGGGGCGTATGGCATCCAAGAATGGATCGGGATGATCGGCATTGCCCGGATCGAGGGGTCTTATTTCAATGTAATGGGCCTGCCCGTTCACCTGCTCTACGAAATGCTGCACAGTTTTAGGCCCGTTGCTGCTGGCTAACCCACTCATAAACAGACCAATCCCATGACCAAAATCTCTTTTCTTACCCCAGGGCCCTCGGAACTTTATTACACTGTGCCCGATCACTTGAAAACTGCCCTTCGCGATCACGTGACCGAAATTTCGCACCGGGGCAAGGCATTCCAACAGATTTTTGCCCATGCTACGGCCCAATTGCGGGAATTGATGGCCATCCCCGACCACTTTCACATTGGGTTTACCGGTTCGGCCACCGAAATCTGGGAGCGGGTGATTGAGAACCTCTGCGAAACCCATTCTTTTCACTTGGTCAATGGCAGTTTCTCCAAAAAATTCCATGAGTTTGCGGTTCAGTTGAAACGGCAAGCGGTCAAGTGTGAAGTAGCTCCGGGCTTGGGTTTTGCGGTGGATCAATTGGAGGTGCCCGCCGAAACGGAACTCATCTGCCTGACCCAGAACGAAACGAGTACGGGGGTGATGATGCCGCTGGCCGACATTTACGCCCTCCGCCTCCAGCACCCAGACAAACTGATTGTGGTGGACGCGGTATCGTCGGCGCCCTATCCCGACGTGGATTTCTCCCGCATCGATTCGCTGTTTTTCTCGGTGCAAAAATGCTTTGGCCTGCCCGCTGGCCTGGGGGTTTGGATTTTCAACGATCGCTGCGTGGCCAAAGCTGAATCGCTATTGGCCAAGGGGTTGTCCATCGGCACTTACCACACTATCCCCGCCCTGGTGAGCAATGGAAAAAAGAATGAAACCCCAGAAACCCCCAACATGCTTGGGATCTACCTGCTGGGCAAAGTGGCCGAAGACATGAACCGGCGGGGCATCAAGGCCATCCGGCAGGAAACAGACTACAAGGCTGCGTTGCTGTATGCGACTTTGGCCAAACAACCGGGGTACGAAATCGCGGTGCAGCAAGTGGCCCACCGCTCCAAGACCGTGATTGTGGCCAATCTGGTGGGGCAAAGTTCAGCCGATTTTATCGCCAAGTGCAAGTTGCATGGGATTGTGCCCGGGGCTGGATATGGGCCATTCAAAGACCGCCAAATCCGGATCGCCAACTTCCCGACCCATTCCAAGGAGGTGTTTGAAAAACTGGTCGACTTGCTCTAGTTCGCTGCGATAAAGGTTGGTTCGTTATCCATTCAAGCGAGGCCCGGACACCACGTCCGGGCCTCGTTCTTTGGCCACCCTTTTGAGGCACCTTGCTGGCAAATAGACTTTTAGTCCACCAAAAAGCGTATTTGCTGGGGCAATAAAGGTGGAGCTTACCTCGCAAGAACATCAAAGAAAGTCTTATTTTTTTATCAATAATGCGGTAAACTTCTTAACATCTGGATGAGTAATACCTGCTTTGGCCAATTTTTGCAGATCATTTAGGCAAGTTTCTTCCAAGACTGTCGGCTGGTTGCCCGCTTGTTCTTTGACCAAGCGAAAGTTCTTTTTGGCCTGCTCAAACTTGCCCTGAAAAAGATAGGCCCAAATCAAATTAGTTTGCAGCCAAGGCAGAGAGGGCGCAATAGCCAAGCCCAACTGCGCATATTTTTCGGCTTCACTAAATTGTTTGTTGAACAACGCATACCAGGCCGCATTGCCATATAACCCCGGCAGGGAACGGCCTAAAGAGTTGGAGTTGGATTTGGCCAGCGTCAACGACTCGAGCGCATAGTGGTAGGCTTGGCCATATTTGCCCATATCCTCGAGGACATTGATCAACTTGTCCAGAATGATACCAAATTCTTTGATGTAACTTTCCTTTGATCCGAACTGGGCGACCAGTGCTTGGGCCAGCCGGTAACTGATTTCGTATTGCGCCACTGCCTGAGCAGGTTGGGCAAGTTCTAGGTACACATCGCCAATGTCCTGGTGGAGCGTGGCCAGCTCTGCTCGGCAACGCTGATTGTTGGGTTGCTGCTGGACCAGTTCAGTGTACAATTGCGCCGCTTCCCCAAAATGGGCCAACGCCCGAGGGGCCAGCCCAACCGAATCCAGGCTACCCCGGCCCAAGGCCCAAACGGAATTGGCCAGCACTTCTTTGGCGCGCCAACTCTGGGGGTTGGCCCGGTAAAGCTCCCTAGTCAACTTTTGGTCTTCCTCATACGCATGCAAGGCTTGCCCAACGTTCCCAAATTTGGTTTGAATGTCTCCCAAGCGACCAAAGGCAATGGCCAAGTTTTCTTTAAAAATGGCATTTTGTGGATACACCCGATATAATTCTTCCGTCAGGCGATGATACTCGCTGTAATAACTCAAGGCTAGATCCACGCTGTCAAGTGCACTGTGGGTGTCGCCCAGCCCCAAATAAGCCAGGGCCAAACTTCCCTTGAGCCAAGTGTCTTCGGGTTGGCTCTCGCAAAATCTGGTATATCGCTCAACGGCCACCTGAAAATGCTGGATGGCTTCTTTCATATTGCCCATGCGGAATTGGGCATCGCCCAGCTCAATAAACGAGCTGGCCAGGTTGTCGAGGGCTTCCCAACTTTCGGGATCGATCTGCACGATCGCTTCGGCCAATTGTTGGCGTTCGGTAAAAATTCTAGCCGCTGTCTCGATGCTGTCCAATTGGGTGTACAAGCTGCCCATTGCCTGGTAAACATTGACCAAACTACGGGCGATCAATAAATCCTGCGGAAAGGCAGCATGGGCATGCTTCAGCAGTTGGTCGGCCCGCTCAAAAGCCAACAACGCACTATCGGGCTTGCCTATCTCCTCGCTAACTACGCCCAGCATCCGGTAAGACTCGGCCATGTACCAGTCGGTGTAGATATTGGTATAAGGACCAACGCGGTCTTTTTCTTGCATTTCTTGGTGCATGACCAAGCTGAGCCCATGGTTAAGTCCCGCAATTCGGACCGCCTCGGGCAAATTATTGGTTGAAATATAGAGATTGACCAAAGACCCATAGGCCGTCGTTTTCCGCCATTTCTGGGCTTGGGGATGGGCAATAATGAGCGAATAGGCGTGGATCGCTTTGCGGTATTGGTGTTGACCAAAATAAAAATCAGCTACTTTGGCCACCATGTCCACGTTGCCGCTGTCCAAGCGCAGCAACTGATCGTACACCGCTTCCACTTCGGTCAGTTCGGCCCGCAACAGGAAAAGCTCCGCTTGAAATTGCAGGGCTTGGATGGTTTCGATCCGGCGCTGTTGGTTTTCCTGCTTTTGTTTGGTCAGCACCGTTTGCGCCTCGCCCAACCGTTTTTCTTCTCGGATGATTTTATTGGCCCGGGCGATCAAATCAGACTCTTTGAGGTTTTGTAGGGCCCCCTCGATATTTCCCGTTTCAAAAAGAGTCAAGGCTTCGCGGTAGAGTTGGCTCACATCGTCAAAGTTGAGGCGGGCAAATTTGGCAGCCAGCACATCCAAGTTCTTTTTTTGGGTTTCGTATTGCGTTTGGATTTCCTTAAACTGCGCAACAAATGCCTCTTGATCAAGCTTGGCTTTGGTCAGTTCTTCCCGAAGTGCCTTTTTCTGTTGCTCAAAACTGGCGGTCAGGGCCTTGTCCGAGATGGCGTAGTACTTTTTTTTGGCAATTTCCAAGTCGCCCGCTTTGGCCAAAATGATGTCCCGGCCCAATGCATCGGTGTTGCCAATTCTGAGCACTTCCAGTTCCGCACCATTGACCAGTTCATAGCCTGCTTTGAAGATTTTTTCACTAAAAATTAGATCGCCCGGCTTTTTGTTGCGAAAAACCAATTTGAACTTTCCGGCGTTATCGGAAATAGTGGGAACGGCATCCACAAAAATAACTTGCACCCCCGCAATGGGCACCTTGCCCGAATTTTGTAGGCGCACTTGCCCGTATTGGACTTGGGCCGCAGCCAAAGAGGTAACAAGTAAATGGAACAGGAGTAAAATCGAGTTTTTCATAGCGCACTTGAAGAGGGGCCAACGCCCAAAAACCAATCATCTATTTTACAGAACCCAAGCAAAATTGGCATTGTGCCAATCATAGTTCAAACAATTGAAAATCAATTAAATAAATCCTGCTATTCACTTTGATGGTTTAATTTTGTGGATCAATCAATGCCATCGCACCAATCATTTTATTGGGCCTGTTTTACCAAAAGGATTTGGATTTCCTCGGGCAGTACCGGGCTTTCGTAGTCCCAAAGCTGGAAACCTGCCTTGGTGGCCCGCACCCGTTGCTTGGTGCGCTGTTGGCTGGCCGGAATGTGCAGCACAAACCGTCCACTGGAGTCGGTTATAGCTTGAAGATCTTGGACATTGATTTGTACCCCGCTCACGGGCAAGCCGTTGTGAATCACCACTCCATACAACTTGCCCAAGCTATCATCATGGCGGAGGGTCAAATCGACAAAGTTATTGGCAAGGACAAGGGTGGTATCGAGGGGGACAAAGCCCGGCGCCTCCACCCGCAGCTTGACTTGGTTGGAGGCGAAGTTGGGCGGGATGTCCCGAAAAATCACTTCCCCCTTCACCAATTCCAACACCTCGACTTTGGCCCCGTACCGCAAAGTCACTCGGCCCGTTGTCAAGGGCAGGTTGGGGTTGGCCAGCAATGCGCGCACCGCGACAGTGCAGGCAAAGGGCTTGGGGGCAATGGAATTGAGACCGATGTAGAGCAGAAACACCAGCGTGGCGGTGATCCACAGAAACCGGGCCACCGAACGGCGGGTGGCCTGTGTCTCGGCGATCAACTGGCTGCCCACTTCGCGCACGGCCGCATGGGTGCGATCTATCTTGGCAGTTTGGGCCCCCACTGCAACCTTTAACTCGTCCAGCCGGGCCAGCAGTCCATCGTCCAAACGCTCGAGGGCTGAAGTCATGGCGTGGGCATAGGGATCGTTGGAGGGTTGCCAGTTGGATTTGCCCTTTTGCTTTTGGCCATGCAGCTTTTTTAGCTCGATCAATAGCTGCTGCTGCTCGGTTTGGCCTTGTTTGAGGTCGGCTTGGCCATCCAGCAATTTGTTTACCCCCTCGCGGAGCGACTCAAAATAGAGCAGGTCGAGTGCGTTCTTGGCCTCGCCGCCGTGCTTGATCTTCTCCCTAAAGGCGTATGCCATTTTGCCGGGCAAATGCTCGAGCAAAAAAGTGTAGTATTCTGGCATTTCGTAGGCATCGGCACCGGGCCCCAGGGCAAACCGCATCCGATCGGTGATCAGCTGGCGGATGTTTGGCTGCTTGCCTTCCACATAATTGAACACATCCTCCCGGGACAATGCGGGGCCCACTTCGGCCATCCATTCGGCTTCCCCCAACTTTTTGATCCCGATCAGGTAGGCGTTAAATTCTGCCAGTTCGGCCGGATCGCACACCCGATCTTTTTGGTATTCCTTGGCCAATTGGGTCAACGCCCATACGTGAGCCTCCTTCAATGCTTTTTGGAGGTGGTGATTGAGCATTTCCTCTTTTTTGACGGCACGGTTGCGCAGCAATTCAAAGAGCGAGTTGCCGCCCCAAGTACTGAGCGTACCACCCACAATGGTGGTGACGTCCTTGACAATCCCGTGTTCCAGTCCCAAACAGAAAGCGGTACCCAATCCAGCTACACTGGTAAAAACGGAGAAAAAATTAGGTCTAAGCATTGAATGAAAGAGTAGCAGGGCCAAATTGGATCTAAATATAACTTTTTTGTGCTTAAAAACAATCCCTCACCATCGGACGGCCCACAAATATTAGCTTGGGCATAAAGCCCTGCCAGATCGGGGAGGTATTACAAATCATTTTTTGCTTTAACTTGCCCTATTATAAACTTCCCACATGAGAAAACTTTCTTTAGTATTGGCGGCGTTCTTGGTTTTTGGGACAGTAGCCGCGCAAATTAATCCCCATTGGTTGCGCTATTCGGCCATTTCGCCCGATGGATCAAAAATAGCCTTTGCTTACAAGGGCGACTTGTTCGTGGTTCCGGCCAGTGGAGGCCCGGCCCAGCCGCTCACTTTTCACGAGGCCTATGACTACCTGCCTGTGTGGAGCCGTGATGGATCCCAGATCGCCTTTGCCTCCGATCGGTTTGGCAACTTCGATGTTTTTGTCATCGATGTGCAGGGCGGCGAGCCTACCCGGCTCACTTTTCACTCTGGCCAAGAGTATCCTTACGCATTCAGCGCCGACAACAAACAAGTGATTTTTGGGGGCCAACGGCTCGACGCTGCTAGCCACCGCCAATACCCGACCGGCTCTCAGCCAGAGGTATATCAAGTGCCGGTAGCCGGTGGGCGAGTGAACCAAGTGTGGACCGTGCCCGCTGAGGACCTCCAAGTGAGCAAAAACGGCCAACGGATGATCTACCACGACAAAAAAGGGGGCGAAAACGTATGGCGCAAGCACCACACCTCGGCCATTACCCGCGATATCTGGATGTTTGACCAGCCAACGGGCAAGCACACGATGCTGACCACGTTCAAGGGCGAAGATCGGAACCCGGTTTTTGCCGACAACGACAAGACGATCTACTATTTGAGCGAAGCCAGCGGCACATTCAATGTCCACAAAATGAGCATTGACAACCCCGCCCAAAGTCAAGCAGTGACCACTTTTAAATCTCACCCCGTGCGTTTTTTGAGCGCGGCCAACGATGGCACGCTCTGCTTTAGCTATGATGGGGAACTGTACACCCTCAAGCCCGGCGGGCAACCCACCAAAGTGCCCGTGGTGATCCGCATGGAAAGCAAGAACAACAACCTGCGCGTGATCCCCATCAGTGGCAACGTGCGCGAAATGGCCGTATCGCCCAATGGCAAAGAAGTAGCCTACGTGGTGCGGGGAGAGGTCTTTGTTTCTTCGGTGGAGGGCGGCGTGACCAAGCGCATCACCAACACCCCGGAACAAGAGCGGTTTGTCAGTTTTTCGCCCGATGGTGGCACCCTGCTCTACGCCAGCGAGCGCGGTAGTTCTTGGCACATTTACCAAACCAAGAAAGTCCGGGCCGAAGAACCTTACTTTTATGCGGCCACTTTGCTCAAAGAGGAAGCCTTGATCAGCAATGCCAATGAAAATTACCAGCCCAAATATTCGCCCGATGGCAAAGAGGTGGCTTTCATTGAAAATCGCCGTTCGCTCAAAATATTAAATCTGGCAAGCAAGCAAATGCGCACCCTGCTCACCCCCAATGAGCTTTACTACATGGGTGACGGCGACCAATTTTTCTGTTGGAGCCCCGATGGCAAATGGCTGATGGCCGAATACTCGCCCGTCATGGCCAACAGCGAAGTGGTGCTGCTGGCTGCCGACGGTTCCCAAAAGATGGTCAACCTGACCGAAAGCGGCTACAATGACTTTCGGCCCAAATGGGTAAACGGCGGCAAGCAACTGCTCTGGTTCAGCGATCGCGATGGCCTGCGCAGCTACGCCAACAGTGGCTCGCGCCAAGCCGATGTGTACAGTATGTTCTTCACCCAGGAGAGTTGGGATCGGTATAACCTCAACAAAGACGATTTTGCCTTGCTGAAAGAGATGGAAGACAAAACCGAGAAAGACAAAAAAGAAAAAGACGAGAAGGACAAAAAGAAACCAGTGACCAAAAAGGACAGTGTGGTGATCAACTGGGAAGGGCTGCGGGATCGCAAAGCCCGCTTCACGATCCACTCAGCCTCGCTCGGTGATGCCGTGCTTTCCAAAGATGGGGAAAAACTGTATTATTTGGCCCGGTTTGAAAAAGGGCTGAACCTTTGGAGCGTAAAATTGCGCACCAAGGAAACCAAGCTCGAAATAGAACTGGATGCCAGTTCGGGCAGTTTGGAATGGGACAAAGAGATGAAGAACTTGTTCCTGCTGTCCGACGGCCGGATCGCAAAAATCAATACAGAGTCCAACAAACGGGAAACGATTGGCATTCGGGGCGAATTGAACCTGGATGTGGCCGCCGAGCGCAAGCACATGTTCGACCACGTATGGACGCGCACCAAATCCATGTTTTACACCTCTAATTTTCACGGGGCCAACTGGACCGAGCTGCGCAAGGTGTACGAGGCCAAGCTGCCCGCCATCAACAATTCCTATGACTTTGCCGAACTGCTCTCCGAAATGCTCGGCGAGTTGAACGTATCCCACTGCGGGGCCAGTTATCGGCCCTCCGATCCCAATGGTGACAACACCGCCTCGCTGGGCGTGTTCATCGACTACGCCTACACTGGGGATGGCCTCAAAATCGCCGAGATTGTCAAGGGAGGGCCATTGGACAAACAAAGCATCAAAGTATCAGCGGGCATGATCATCGAGCAAATCGACGGTGAGGCCATTACCGCCACCAGCGAGGTGGCCGCTCTCCTCAACCGCAAAGCGGGGAAATTTTGTTTGCTCCAAGTGTTTGACCCAGCGGCCAAAACGCGAATGCAAGTAACGGTCAAGCCGATCAGCAATGGAGAAGAAGGGCAACTGCTCTACAAACGCTGGGTGCGGGCCAACCAAGAAGAAGTTGATCGGTTGAGCAACGGCCAGTTGGGCTATGTCCACGTCCCAGGCATGAGCGATGGCCCTTACCGCAATGTGGTGGAAGAAGTAATGGGCAAATACCATGACCGCAAAGGCATGATCGTCGACACTCGGTTCAATGGTGGGGGAGATCTGGTGGCCGATCTGGCCATGTTTTTCACGGGCAAAAAGTTTTTGGAATATGCCATTGAAAGCCGTCCCATGGGCTATGAACCGTCTTTTCGGTGGACCAAACCCACCGTGGCCATGGCCAATGAGGCCAACTACAGCGATGGGCACTGTTTTGCCTGTGGCTACCAAGACTTGGGGATCGGTAAAATGATTGGAATGCCCGTGCCCGGCACCTGTAGCTTCGCGGGCTGGGAACTGCTCCAAGACGGGGCCGTGCGCTGGGGATCGGTGCCGGTGAGCGCCAAAAACAGCAAGGGCCAATGGCTGGAAAACTTGGAGACCGTGCCCGAGGTGCAAATCAAAAACGAACCGGGGATCATCAGCCAAGGCAAAGACCAGCAATTGGAAAAAGCCGTGGAGGAACTGCTAAAGTCGGTTAAATAGACGATCTGCCACGAATTGCGCCTAGCCTTCCAAAGTTTGATGGGGTGCTTGGCGCGATTCGTGGCAATCAAAATTGCAAGAAAGCACACCCCGTTTCACTGAACTGCTAAACTTACCGTGCAATGAATTTTTTGGCCCATTTGTATTTGGCCTCGCCCGACGAGGAACTAATGGTGGGCAATTTCATTGCCGATCACGTAAAAGGTCGTTCACTTGCCCAATACAGCTCCGGCATTGCGGAGGGAATCACCATGCACCGAGCCATTGATGCTTTTTCCGATACTCATTTATTGGTTCGCCAAAGTGCAGAACGACTGCGGCCCCGCTATGGGCGCTATGGCACCGTGATAGTAGACATTTTTTATGACCACTTTTTGGCCAGCAACTGGCCCCAATACTCCCCTACCCCATTGGCTGCCTTTGCCGAACAAACGTACCAACTGCTGCAAAGGAATGAAGCACTGCTGCCCGCAAATTCCAAACGGTTTTTGTTTTATGCCCTCCAACACGACATCCTCGCGGCCTACGCTCAGGTGGAGGCCATCGAGCGGGTAATGATCGGGATGAGCCGCCGCGCCAAATTTGTCTCTGGCATGGAGCACGCCACCGACGAGCTCAATGCTTTCTACCTAGAATTTGCCGCCGAATTCGCCCAGTTTTTTCCTGATTTACAGGCCTTTATCGCGGGCCACACTTGGAAAAGCAGCTAAATAATCCGCTACTGAATCACTCCTTTTACGCAGCGAAAGCCCACGTGGCACAAGCTGGTTTCGGGTGTTGAGTGAGCCGTACTGCCCACTTTATAGCCGTGGCAAATACTTTTGTCGCACAAAAACGAACCCCCATATTGTAATTTCGCCGCTTCAGGAGCGAGGGTATCTCCCTTCGGATCGGCCCAATCCACGCACCATTGCCACACATTGCCCCCCACATCGGTCAGGCCCAAGGGGGTTTTGCCATAATGGCCCACGGGTGAGGTAAACTGAAAGCCATCCTCCACCACCGAATAATGGGGGAAAGCACCTTGCCAAACATTGGCTTTGTACTGGCCCTTTTCTATCAATTCGTGGCCCCACGCATACTGGGCTTGCCAATTGGCGTCAGCATTCATGGCCGCCCATTTCCATTCTTGGTAAGTCGGCAACCGTTTGCCGGCCCACCGGGCATAGGCTTGGGCATCGCGCCAAGACACTTGGGTGACTGGGTGCGATGCCGGGGCGGCAGGTTGATCCGGCCCCAACGGATAGGCATAATTGGCCCCATCCACCATTTCCCATCCTCCTTTTTTTAGGTCAAATACCCCGGCATTGCCAAATTGATGGGCTTCGCTCACATAGCCAGTTTGCTGGACAAACCGATCGAACTCGGCGACTGTCACGGGTGAGACATCTATAAAATACGGCGAGATCATGGCTGAGCCACCCACATACACCATACCGGCAGGGGCCAACGGCCGGGTAGTGGCCGAGGACCGCGTGGGTGCATTGTTGCAGGCGGCAGCCAGACCCAGCAGGACAATCAGGCGGAGACCATCACCCCGCCAGCACCGATTCCAGCCAGCCAAAACCGCATTAAAAGGGAAAAAGTTATTCATTTTCAAGTACTTGAATGGTCAAAACCAGTCATTGCCGATCAGTCGGCAAAAACTTCCTCCAGGTCCAGGACCAGCCCCGGGAAAATGGTGGGGCTGGCCATATCGCCCCGGAGCATGGGTGCCCGGCCCACGAACCGGCCATTTTCCAGCACATAGGGCAGGATGGAACAAGTGTCGGGCTGCACGATCCAGTATTCCCGCACCCCGCTCTCTTCATAG
>JAYUVL010000281.1:0-6625 GCA_043754075.1 Cytophagales bacterium
GGTAGCCAGCGCAAATAACCACCGGAATGCTACCTGCGGCTTAGAGCAGTGAATATCAACCAGTGGTTCGCCAATCAGGCCAAGCACCGCCCACGCACAGCGCGAGCAGGCAGCACTTGGCCACGCGCGAGGTTAATGCAAGAAATGGCGCACTCCGGTGAATACCATTGCCATACCGTTGGCATCACAATAGGCGATGGAGTCTTTGTCCTTGACCGAGCCACCGGGCTGGATCACCGCTTTGATCCCGGCTTGGTGGGCGATCTCCACACAGTCGGGGAAGGGGAAGAACGCATCGGAGGCCATGACCGCTTCCGATAGGTTGAACCCAAAGCTTTTGGCCTTTTCAATGGCCTGCCGAAGCGCGTCCACCCGCGAAGTTTGGCCCACGCCGCTGGCAAACAGTTGGCCGTCGTTGGCCAAAATGATCGTGTTGGACTTGGTGTGCTTCACCAGTTTGTTGGCAAAGAGGAGGGCCTCGATCTCCGTTTCGGTCGGGGCGCGCTGGGTAACGGTGCGCAGCTCGGCGGCCGTTTCGGTGTTGGTGTCCCGATCTTGGGCAATGACCCCGTTGAGCAAGGTTTTAAACTGGATTTGGGGGAGTTGGGCTTCTTTTTGGACCAATAAGATCCGGTTTTTCTTGGTTTTGAGCACCGTCAAGGCCGACTCGTAGAACATCGGGGCGATCAGCACTTCAAAAAATAGACTGTCCAGTTCTTTGGCCGTGGCCAAGTCGATCGGGCGGTTGGTGATCAGCACGCCCCCAAAAGCTGAAACCGGATCAGCCTCCAGCGCTTTTAGGTACGCTTCCTTCACCGAGTGGGCCGTAGCCGCTCCGCAAGCATTGGTGTGCTTGAGGATGGCAAAAGCGGTTTCTTTGAACTCGGCGATCAGTTTGACGGCCGCGTCAATGTCGACCAAGTTATTGTAAGATAGCTCTTTGCCGTGCAGTTGATCAAACATGACACTCAGGTCACCATAAAATACCCCATTTTGGTGGGGGTTTTCCCCGTAGCGGAGGCCCCGGCTGGTGCGGATGCTCTGTTTGAAAGTCGGTTCGGGATCGGTTTGGTTGAAATATTGGTAGATCGCCGTGTCATAGTGCGAGGTCATGTCAAACGCTTGGCGGGCAAAGTGCCGGCGATCGCTCAAGTCAGTTGCCCCGTTCTTGGCTTGGAGCAGGGCCAAAAGGGCCGGATATTGGCTGCGCGAAGAAATGACCAAGACATCTTGGAAATTTTTGGCGGCGGCCCGGAGGAGCGAAATACCACCAATGTCGATCTTTTCTATAACGTCTTCCTCCATTGCACCGGCGGCCACGGTGTCTTCAAACGGGTAGAGATCAACAATGACCAAATCGATGGGGGGAATGGCATACTCGTGGGCTTGGGCCATGTCGCCGGGGTGATCGCGGCGGTGCAAAATCCCCCCAAACACCTTGGGGTGCAGTGTTTTGACCCGGCCCCCAAAAATGGAAGGGTAGGAAGTCAGGTCCTCTACCGCTGTTACGGGCTGGCCCTGCGCTTCAATAAAGGATTGAGTGCCGCCCGTTGAATAAAATTTGACCCCGAGCTGGCCCAGCAGTTGGATGATCGGCCCGAGCTGGTCCTTGTCATAGACGGACACGAGCGCAGCGGCAATTTTCTTTTGCATGATTGGAAAAGTAGTTCGTGCCCCAAAATTAAGCATAATACCCATAAATAGGCGATTGGTGGCAGATGGAATCTAAAAAATTGATTATCAATTAGTTATATTGAGATTGTCCAATGGTCGGTGCAAAGGCAAAATAAAATACCTAAGGTACTTGGTATTGCAAGGTAACTTTTATACATTTGTTGCGTTAAGGGAGGAAGTGGCCCTACTGCCAGTCCCAAAAGCAGCCAACCGTGCGGGCCAACCGCCCGCCTACTTCCCAGAATAAAGCAGGTGCTGGCTATGCTACCAATTTAAACTGCTTAAAATCAAGTAATTATAAATGGGGTAACCCAAACGTCACTTTAGTCATCGTATAAAACTTAAACTTTATTTATTTATGAACCTGACTGCAGACTTGGAGGGTGTGGCCTTCCCTTTTTCAAATGGCCGTGCCCTGCACCGCTCCGGTGGATGCCCATCGTGGTTCGGTCCGGGGAAGATCGCGGCCTACGCTACTTATCGGGCAATACCGGCCCAGGAAAGCCCAATTTTCAACCCAAAGAGCCTATGAACCTAGAAAACACCCAAGTGCAGATGCGCAAAGGCGTGTTGGAGTTTTGCATCCTGAGCATCATAGCCCGGGGCGAGGTATATGCCTCCGATATGCTGACCGAACTGACCAGCGCGAAAATCATGGTGGTAGAAGGCACGCTCTACCCACTGCTCACCCGGCTGCGAAAAGCCGATCTGGTAGATTACAAATGGGTGGAATCGGCTTTTGGCCCACCCCGCAAGTATTATACGCTCACGCCCAAGGGATTGCAGTTTTTGACCAACCTGCGCCAAACTTGGACCGAGCTGGTGTTCTCGACCACTGCCATTGTGGGTGCCCGATAATGTCTAGTGGGCCATTTACCTCTAAAACTGCGCACCCAGAACCACCCAAACCTGCAATCAAATGAAAAAAAATATAAGTATCAACATTAGTGGCATTATATTCCACATCGAGGAGGACGGTTACGAAAAGCTCAAACATTATTTGATGAGCATCAACCGTTATTTTGCCACGTATGAGGATAGCGCCGAAATCATTGCGGACATCGAGAGCCGAATTGCCGAGATTTTCCTTGCCCGGCTTGGCGAAAACAAACAAGTCATTACGCTTGATGATGTAGAAGACTTGATCACCACGATGGGCACTGTTTCCGATTTTGAAGCGGCCGAGGAGCAGTATGCCGAAAAAACTACTTACGATCAATACAGCGAACTCCATACCGAACCCAAAGGGCAAAAACGCCAGCAACGGGGAGGGGAATCTGCCAGTACTGACACAGCTTCCCCATCAGTAAAGAAATTATACCGCGACCTGAACCGCAAGATCTTGGGCGGGGTAGCGTCGGGCATTGCCCATTATTTGGCCATTGACCCGCTGTGGATCCGGCTGATCTTTTTGGCCACCTTTTTTGACATCTTCTTTTTTGTATCCGTCAGTGGCATTGCCGTTATTGGCTATATCATTTTGTGGGCCATCACCCCAGGTGCTTATGATCTAGCCGAAGAGGCCCACTACAAACGCCTGTTCCGTGATCCCGAAAACCGGGTACTGGGCGGAGTGGGCGCTGGTTTGGCGGCTTACTTTGGGGTGGATGCCACCGTGATCCGATTACTGTTTGTTTTTGGCATTTTTCTGGGCGGCACTGGGCTTATTGTCTATTTTATTTTCTGGTTTATTGCCCCCGAGGCCAAAACTTTGACCGACCGGATGCAAATGGAAGGCGAACCTGTTACTTTGGCCAATATTGAGAAAAAAATCAAAGAAAGCCTCAACTTAGACGAAGACGAACAAGAAAACTTGCTGACCAAAATCTTGCTCTTCCCTTTCCGGGTCATTGCCATGCTCATCGATTTTTTGGGCGGTGCAATGCAGCCAATGGGCGGTTTTGTGGGCCAGTTGCTCAAAGTGGTGGCCGGCGGGTTCATGATCTTTCTTTCCTTCGCGGTGATTTCGGCCCTATTGATTGGCATAATGGCCCTATTTGGCTTTACCAGTCAAGAATGGTTACAATTTGGCAGCGTTCCCGCCGATGTTGTCCGGCGTAGTTTTCCCGCCGGGGGGTTCGCTTTTGGGTTGGTTGCCTTCCTCATCCCCTTCTTATCGTTGGGCATGGTAGGCACTTCCTTATTGGCGGGCCGGCGCATGGTGGCCAAGGCCACGGCCCTTACCCTGTTTGGGGTATGGCTCATCGGGCTGGTCGGGTCGGCCATCACCTTGCCTAGGTTTATCCAATCGTGGCAAACAGATGCCTATCACCGCACCGAAATGGTGGTGGCCAATACCGATGGACCTTTCATCATCGGCCTAGGAGAAAACCCGAAAGAAAACGGTGACCAGATCGAGCTGACCGTGCGCGGCCATGACGGCGCGGAAGTCAAATTGGTCAGAGTGGTGGAAGCACACGGCATCGACCGCGAAGAGGCCGTGGCCAACGCCAAGATGCTCGATCACCAAGTGCGGCAAGAAGCCAACCTGCTTGCCCTTGATGGAGTGGCCACCTACAAGCCCAATAGCATTTTTCGGGCCCAGCAGGTACGGATAGAACTCTACGTTCCCTACGGAAAAGAGTTCATCATGAAAAAGAGCTTGCGGAAAGTGCTGCGCCACACGCTCTATCCATTTGGCTACGAAAGCGGCGAACTGAGCGATACAACTCGCTGGATATTTGACGAAAATGGGCTGAAATGCCTCTCTTGCTCCGCTGGGCCGGCCGATGAAACCGCTCGTTCTTTTGACCGCGAAAACATGGAGGGCTATATCAAGGAGTTTGACAACAAGGATTTTACCCGGATTTCAGTCAGCGATCATTTCCATGTTGAATTGCGACAGAGCCGCCGGTTTGAAGTATTGGTAGAAGGCGATGAACAAGAAGTGGCCAATGTGCTCGTAGTGCAAGATGGCCAAGATCTCAAGATTTTATACCAAGGCAACGCGGTCGCCAAGGAACACTTGCACATCCATATTGCCCTGCCTTCGCTTAAATATTTGGCCTTGGCGGGTAGCACCCACACCAACATCGAGGGCTTTGATGGTGAACGAACCGAGATTATGATGTCGGGCACTGCCGATTGTGAAGCCAATTTATCGGCCAAGGACTTGGCCATCACCCTGTCGGACAAGGCCGAACTGCACCTTGAGGGCGAGGGCAAGCAGCTTCAACTGGTAGTGAGTGGGATGGCCAGTGCCAATACCGCTAATTTTAGGGCCCAGCAAGTCAACGTGACTGCCAGTGACAAAGGTTCCGCCCATGTTTTTGCCTCTAAGCAAATCGAGATCACTTCTTCGGGTGCCAGCGAGGTGACCTACAAAGGCAAACCCAAAGTAGTCGGTGCCACTGGAAATTTCTCGGAAGCGGAGTAAACCGTTGAGAATACTGCTATCCTAATTTGGAAATAAGTTGGTGGATTTCCCCGATTCATTATTTTGGCTTTCCATTTTACAAATTAGCTGGCAAGCCAATTTTGGTTAGATTCAAAAGGTTTCAAACTTGTTAAAAGTTTGAAACCTTTTTTCGTCCCGTGTGCAGACTTTTCCGTGTTTGGTAATCTGTCGGGCCCATACCATTCAAAATAGTTCCAATAATTTTATACGCCACCGAACGTTCGCATTGTCTTATTACCAAAACCGGATGTTGTTAATGTTCTAATACTTATCTTGATTGAAGATCAACGAGTTGGCTACTTTTTTAACTCGTTGGACTGACAAATGATAGCAGTGTTGCTCAAAAATCTTCGCTTTTTTTTAAAAATACACAGAAACTTTATTTACCAAATGCGCATCGCTGAAAAACAATCATTCGCTTGTTGCCCAGAGGAGCACAAAAAATGAACTATCCCCGAATTAAAACCAAGTGGCCAAGAAGCGCATTAGTTCGTGCTTCATTTCGTCATATAATGTGAAGAAGACCTCTATGTTTTCGCGCTCCGAGGTGTGGTCTGGGTACAACTGATGTTGGATATTTTGGGGATTATGGGCAGCATCTTTAGCCAGGGCCTCCTCATGCACTTTGAGGTTATGCCGGGCAATGTCGATCTGTTCGTTTTGGATGATGAGCTGGTTCTGAAAGTGACTCAATTGCTGCCGAAACTCGGGGCTGTTATTGCGGATGGCCACTTCCTCGAGCCGTTTCTGAAAAATCACCAGTTCTTGATTGCAAAAGGTCAACTGATTGATCCACCGTTGGTGGTCAAAGTGAAGGTCGCTGTAATGAACTTTCTTTGCTTCCATAAAAATGGTTTTAGGTAAATTATGTGAGAAATTGCCAATCTTGCCAAGTGGTTTTCGATCGGCTGAGTCCAAAGGAACAATATCTGATGGCCAAAAACAATGACTTCGATCATGCAGAAAAATCAATTGCCCCAAAACAGCTTTTATTTGTGCGCAACCAAAACCGGTTTGCTCCCAACCGGCTGATAGGGCACTGAAAATCAAGGTATAAATTATAAAACCCTCCAACTGCTCGCATTCGGAGGTAAGTTTTCTTTTAACTCAATGACAATGATCACAATTACAGACCATCCGATAGTTGTAGAACACGTGACCCAGTTGGTACAAAGTGGTTTGGCCGGCGGGGTCACTGTGTTTATTGGTACAGTGCGCAACCACTCGGGCACTCGCAAAGTGCTGCGTTTGGAATACGAAGCCTATGGATCCATGGCCGAAAAAACCATGCGGGAGATTGCCGAAGAAGCGCGCGCCCGCTGGCAGTTGATCAGCTGCGCCATAGTGCACCGCACCGGAACGCTTCAAATAGGCGAAGTGGCGGTGGTCGTTGCTGTGTCGGCCCCACATCGCCAAGCTACCTTTGAGGCTTGCCAATACGTGATCGATACTGTGAAAGAACGGGTCCCAATCTGGAAAAAGGAATTTTATGAAGACGGCCAGGTATGGGTGGCTGCCCACCCATAAACCCCTCAAAAACCAATGCGCAAGCCG
>JAYUVL010000282.1:0-2394 GCA_043754075.1 Cytophagales bacterium
TGAACATTGAACAAATTTATACCGGATGTTTGGCACAAGGTGCTTATTACATCACTTCCAATGGTGAAGCGGCCATCATTGATCCCCTGCGTGAAACCAAGCCCTACACCAATCGGCTAGCAAAAGACGGGGTCAAACTCAAATACATTTTTGAAACCCACTTTCATGCTGACTTTGTGAGCGGGCACGTGGACTTGAGCAAACAAACCAATGCCCCAATTGTGTACGGCCCCAATGCCTCCTGTGAGTTTGAATGTATCAGCGCGACCGACGGACAGGTGTTTAATGTCGGTGATGTTACCATCACAGTGTTGCACACACCCGGGCACACCATGGAAAGCACTACTTTTCTCCTGAAGGACGAAAACGGAAAAGATCACGCCATTTTTAGTGGTGATACGCTGTTTCTGGGGGATGTGGGCCGGCCAGACTTGGCCCAAAAAGCAGGCAGCGTCACCGAAGAAGATCTGGCGGGCTTGCTTTACGATAGTTTGATGACCAAAATAATGCCATTGGCAGATGATGTCATCGTGTACCCAGCACATGGAGCGGGCAGTGCTTGTGGCAAAAACATGATGAAAGAAACCGTGGACACTTTGGGCAATCAAAAGAAGATGAATTATGCCTTGAACCAACCCAGCAAAGCAGCATTTATTACTGCCGTGCTGGATGGACTGACCTCTCCACCCCTCTATTTTGGCATGAACGTAGCGATGAACAAAAAAGGCTATGACAGCTTTGAAAATGTACTGAACAACGGAATGAAATCCCTTACTGCGTCTGAGTTTGAGGTAGCGGCCGAAGCAACGGGAGCATTGATATTGGACACCCGCAACAACGGTGATTTTTTCAATGCGTTTATTCCACAAAGCATCAATATTGGCATCATGGGAGACTTTGCTCCGTGGGTCGGCACTTTGATTGCCGATGTTAAACAGCCGCTCCTATTGGTTTGTGAAGTGGGGCAAGAGGAAGAAGCGGTTACGCGTTTGGCGCGGGTGGGTTTCGATAACCAAATTGGTCATCTCCAAGGTGGTATCCAATCGTGGATAGGCGCGGGCAAGCAAACTGATAGCGTAAATCGGATTACTGCCGAACAATTTGCCCAAGAAATGACCATTGGCCAAAGCAAAGTGATTGATGTGCGCAAAGAAAGTGAGTATGCCGCTGAGCACGTAGAGGACGCATATAGCAAACCATTGGCATACATTAACGATTGGGTGAGGGACATCAACCCGCAAGAGCATTTCTATCTGCATTGTGCGGGCGGCTATCGCAGCATGATGGCCGCCAGTATTTTACAGGCGCGTGGATTTAGAAATTTTACCGAAATAGCGGGTGGTTTTAAGGCTATTGCCGAAACTTCTGTCCCGAAAACAGACTTTATTTGCCAAAGCAAGATCTTACAAATCAAGTAGCAACTGTTATGCAAGCACCACCTTGGAAGATTGGTGGTGCTTTTATTGTTACATTGTTCACTTTTTACTACTTAAATTTAAGTAGTTAACGCACCATTCACCTGTCTTCTTCGGGCCAACACAACCCGATTAAGTGATCAGGCAGGCTTGTACATTATCCAACCAATAAGCTGAAAACTGGAGTTGACCACCAGTGCCAAATCTGAACTTGGTTAATGCAGTCCTTTTCGCATTGGTGGCCCAATTCAAATTGCTTATTCAGAAATACTGGAAGTTTGAGGTGGGATTCGTTGGTTGGGTTTGCGCACTGACTGGTTGACTGGCTGCCACTTTGCCCACTATTTTGCAAAGTCCACGAAAATGAACTTTAGTCCGGCGGTCAACAACACCAAAAACAAGCAATAAGTAATAACTCGGTTGTTAAACTTGGTCGTTCCAAAATGGGAACCGATGAACCCGCCCAGAAGGACCGCTACAATCCAATAGAAGATATTGCCATCAATTTTATTGAGTGAAGAAAAGTGTCCGGCCAAACCAGCCAGTGAATTGCACAATATAAACAAGGCTGCTATTCCCGAGGCTTTTTTTACTGTTGTCCAGTTTGCCATGATGATAATGGGGGAAAGAAAAATCCCACCGCCAACGCCAATTAGCCCCGAAACCAGCCCGATAACCGCCCCAAGGCCCAGTCCCCAAGCCAAAGACATTGTTCTGATGGCGGCAGTTGGGGCTTTCAGGTACTCTTTAGCAATGAGCAATAGTGCTGAAACAACCAGAAATAAGCCTGCCAAAAGTTTGAAATATTGTGGGCTGATCGAGAGATAACCACCCAAAAAAGCCATCGGAAATGCGGTAATGATGAATGAGAAAAATATTTTCCAATCAAAATAACCTGCTTTGATGAACTTATAGGTTGCAATGCTCGCCACTAAAACGTTCAAAATGAGTGAGGTTGGTTTGATGGCTACAGGCGCAA
>JAYUVL010000283.1:0-6516 GCA_043754075.1 Cytophagales bacterium
TACAATTCCGTGATAAAAACTGTTCAGTTATGAACAATTTTTGTCACGGAATTATTGTTTTATGAATACAAAAATTTGATAACCAATAAGTTAATAAAAATGGCACAACTTTGGTAAAAGTACTTTCGTCAAATTAATTTATATAAAAACTTTAACTTTTAAAAGAATGAAACGTCGCACTCATAAATTGCTGGCCCTTTTGCTCACAGTATTTGCACTGCACACCGCCTCGGCAGCAGAGCGCAACCCTGGCAAGAATAAACCCGCCGAAGAGAACAAGGTGGTCGCCTTGGAGAAATTTGCGTACAGTGTGTATTCCATCAAGGATCAGTTGAAATTCCGCCTAGCATTTGAAAACGAAAGTGCCCAACACGTGTGGGTGAGGATTTTCGATAGCAAAAACCGTTTGCTCCTCACGGATCACGTGGGGAAAAAAACTGCCCTCAAGCGCAATTATAACCTTGCCGAAGTGGGCAAAGGTGAATATCGGATGGTTATCAGTTGCGGTCAATTCAACTCGTCCAATCAACTGTTTGTCGGGACCAATCCGGCTCAGGGCAAGTTTGAAGCCTATCTTTCGCACGGCCTGAAAGCTGGCAAGATGCAGATTGCCTTTCAAAATGCTACTGATGATGTGTATGTGACCCTGAGTGATGCCAAGGGTGTCATCCACTACAGCGAACATTTGGTGGGCGAAGCAAATTTTGCCCGCCGCTATGATTTGAGCCGCCTGCGCCCCGGCCAATACACCATGAGCTTGTCCACGGGGGACAAGACCCTGGAGCAAATTTATCAGGTTGGCAAGTAAGCCGATTTGTTGAACCGTAAGGTTAAAAGTTCGTTCTGAATTTCTGGCTGCCAAATCGGGTTCTTCAATGGCCACTTCACTGCCCTTTAAAACGGAAAAGTGGAGTGGCCAATTTTTGCGGGGCAATACCAACAAAAAAGCCTACCATAAAATGGCAGGCTTTTTTCAAATTGGTTTATTTATCTGCACTATGAAAGTTCTTGGGAAGAGAGCATCAGGCTGCCAAATACTCAATGGCCAGTGTGTTCTTTTCCATATTTTTGCGGAGGTTGATCAGGGCGTAGCGCATGCGGCCCAATGCAGTGTTGATGCTCACATTGGTAATGTCGGCAATTTCCTGAAAACTCATTTTCATGTAATGGCGCATCATCAACACTTCTTTCTGGGTATCGGGCAGCCCTTCAATCAATTCTTTGAGTTGCTCGTAGGTTTCCCGGCGGATTTTGATCGATTCAATCGAATCTTCCGAAAAGGCAAGGGCATTGTAAATACTGGAGCCTTCCTTGATCGGCAATGTGGGGTAACGCTTCTGGCGACGGAAATAATCTATGGCCAAATTATGGGCGATCCGGGTGATCCAAGGCAAAAATTTGCCCTCGTCATTGTAACGATCGGAACGGATGGTATCCACCGCTTTGATAAAAGTTTCCTGTAACAAATCATCAGTCACATCTGTATCCTTCACAATGGTGTAAATAGTGCCAAACAAACGGGCCTTATACTTTTTTACCAGCTTGGAAAAGGATAATTCACAACCATTCTTGTAATTTGCAACTAGGTCACTGTCAGTAGGAATGATGATGTTCTTCATAATCTTATGGTTTAGGATAGTCAGTTGTACAGTTGGCTTTGTTTTGGCCTTTCGGCGAATACATTTAATTCTTCGGCGAATGTAGTCACTTTTACGGCTCTTGCAAAGCTTAGTTGTGCTAGTTATCACCCATATTGGATAAACAATACTTGATCCTTACTCGATATTTTAAATTAATTGCGTATCAATATTCTGGTTATCAGTACCATCAGTAATTATTGTTTTGGATTAGTACAATTTTTTCATTGAACAAAATAATATTTTTATTAACTTTTTTTAACAATAAAATTTCGGCGAAAACTCTAATTCTGTCGGTATATGAAGAAAATCATGGGAATCATGGCCAGTTTGTTCCTTGGTATGGGGGCGCTGGCCCAGCACACCACCCGCCCCGCCCCGGAAACTCCCGAGGCCGGAGTGCAGCGCACCATCCAACAATTGTTTGACGGAATGCGCAAAAATGACAGCACGATGGTGAAAGCCACCATTGGGCCCAAGGCCCGCCTGCTGACCGTAATGGAAAAAGATGGCCAAACTGTGGTCCAGGAAACGCCCTTTGCGGAATTTGTCAAGTCGGTGGGCACGCCACGGGGAGTAGTGCTGGACGAGCGCCTGCTCCGTTACGAAATACGGGTGGATGGCCCACTGGCCACCGCATGGACCCCCTACGAATTTTATCTGGGCGACAAATTCAGCCACTGCGGGGTTGATGCCTTTCAGCTATGCCGAACCCCGGATGGATGGAAAATCATCCAGATCACAGACACCCGGCGCAAGGACAACTGCCCTAAATGACCTCGCCCCGATGCTAACCCCTCCCGAAGCCTTGGCCATCGTAATGGCTAACCCGGCGGCATTGACCAGCGAAACCGTTCCCTTGGCCCACGCCAGGGGCCGGGTGCTGTGCGCCCCGATCCATGCTGATCGCGATTTTCCTCCCTTCGACCGCGTGACCATGGACGGGATTGCCCTGCGCTATTCCACCTGGGCCAGCTCACCCGGCCAATGGCTGCTCGTGGCCGGCACCCAACTGGCAGGAATGCCCCCCTTGACCCTGACCTCGCCCAGCCATTGCTTGGCGGCCATGACCGGAGCCGTAATGCCCACCGGAGCCGACACCGTAGTCCGGGTGGAGGACGTGGAAATGCAGTGGGAGGCGGGCCAGCAATGGGCCCGGATAAAACCCAATGTCGTCATTGAACCTGGGCAGAGCCTGCACCACCAGGCCCGTGACCGCGCCCAAGGCGATCTGTTGGTGGCAGCTGGCACTTACTTGGGGGCTGCCGAAATCGCTGTGGCGGCCACTGTGGGCCTCACCCACCTGGCAGTGAGCAAGGTGCCGCGCTTTGCCATCGTTTCCACTGGAAATGAGCTGGTGCCGATCGGTGCCCAGCCACTGCCGCATCAAATCCGCCAATCCAATGCCGTGATGCTCCAATTGGCCCTCGCCGAGTGGCACGCCGAGGCGGATTTGTTCCATTTCAACGACGATCAACTCGAACTGAAGACCGGCCTTGCCAATATTTTGGCCAACTACCAAGCCGTGATCCTGAGCGGGGGAGTGTCGGAGGGAGTGGCCGACTTTGTGCCGGGCATTCTGGCTGAGCTCGGGGCGATCAAACTATTCCACAAAGTGGCCCAGCGGCCCGGCAAACCGTTTTGGTTCGGGATCCGGCCCGCCAGCCCAGCCAGTGCCCAAACCACCATTTTTGCCCTGCCTGGCAACCCAGTCTCCACCTTTTGTTGTTACCTACAGTATACCACCGCTTGGTTGCGCCAGTCGCTGGGCCTCCGCCCACGGCAGCGCCAAGCGGCCAGCTTGGCCCAAGCGGTGAGGCTCGTCCCAGATCTCACCTACTTTTTGCCGGTAATGGTTCAGTTAAACGAAAACGGCACATTATTGGCACACCCAATCACCAGTAGCGGATCGGGCGACTTGGCGAGTTTGCTGCTTGCTGATGGATTTTTGGAACTAGCCCCCGGTCAACGCGATGAGGCTAAAACCTTCAATGCAGGAATCGTGGCCAATTTCAATTCGTTCCGCCAAAAATTAGGTTACTTTTGAAGTGGTTAAGCCTTGTGTTTGGCAGAGTTTAGCCAATCCCTCACCTAATAGGTTTTGCAGAACAAGAAAATAATCGTTGATAATTAAATAGTTAAATTTGGTAAATTGCCTAAATTACTTTAACGTGTTTGTATGATGGAGTTCCTGCGCAAGTATATACTCAACGTATCGTTGGGGTGCATTCTGTTTTTGATCGGTCTCAATGCCCTGCTTATATACCAGAATCGCCAAACCATTGATGCCAATACCATTGTGTTACAGGAATTGGCAGAAATGGAAAAGCGGGGCCAACTAATTTTGACTGAAACAATGCATGGGCTCGACCTGGGCGTAAGGGGATATTTTGCCTACCGGGACACGATCATGCTCATCCCGTACAGGAATGCCATTGCAGCAAACCAAGAAGTTTTTGCCAATTTGGACAGCTTGACCACAAAATACAAGGTGAACCCTGAGCTACTGGACCAAACCAAGGCCGAAGTGGAGGAATATATCCGCTTTATGCAGGAGATGAAATCGTTGGTCGATCTGGACAGCAACCGGCAGTTTACTGCCCTGCTCAAACAAGACCGGGGCAATGTAGTTTGGCAAAAGTACAAAATATTGGCAACCGAACTTAACAATAAGGCCACCGAACTGCGCAATACTGCCCGACTGGAATACCAAACAGCGATGAGCCGCAATATTTATTTGCAGATCATCTTGTTTTGCATCAGCTTGCCAATCCTAGTGGGAGTGATCATGCAGATCAACAAATCCGTACAACAACGCAATACTTTCATTACCAAATTGGACGAAGATACCAAGCGCTACCTGTTTGACGACGGGAGCGAACTTCGACAAAATGATGCTAATACAGTTTTTGAATCACTGACGGCCAACCTCCAAAATGCCACTGCGTTTATCTCTCAAATTGCCCAAAACAATTTGAACACCAGCTGGCACGGCCTCAACGAAAAGAACAAATCTTTGAATACCACTAACTTGGCCGGACAACTTGTGCATATGCGCGATCAATTGATCGCCATTGATGACAAGGAACGAGAGCGAACTTGGGCCACCCAAGGCCAAGCAATGCTCGGCGATCTGTTGAGCAAAGAGGATGACAACCTCGATCGGCTCACTTACGCCGTCATCAGCCAACTAACGAAGTACTTGGGGGCAAACCAAGGGGCATTTTTTGTGGTGGACCAAGAAGCAACGGAGCAAGTAAAACTCGTACTACGGGGCTGTTATGCGTATGACCAACAGAAGCTGCTCACCAAAGAGGTGTTGCCGGGTGAGGGCTTGGTGGGCCAAGTGTTCCTTGAGAAATCCACGATTTATATCGACGATCTGCCCACGGACTATTCCCATATTGCCTCCGGGCTGGGGAAGGCATCGCCAAAGTGCCTGCTTATTGTACCGTTGAAGTTCAACAACGAGGTGTACGGTGTATTGGAGATCGCCTCTTTTGGCAACTTCCAACCCTACCAAGTGGAGTTTGTGGAAAGCATAGCCGGCAATATCACCGCCACTGTGGCCGGGGCCAAAAATACAGAACGCACCCAGCGCCTCCTCTTGGAGTCACAGATGATGACCGAGCAGCTCCGCTCCCAAGAAGAAGAGATGCGGCAAAACATGGAAGAGCTCATTACCACCCAAGAAGAGATGGAACGCAAGCAGATTGAACTGGAGGCCAACCAGAAAAAACTGCAGTCCAACGAGGCCATCATGAAGAAAGCCTACGAAAAGGCCAAGGAGCAAGAAAAGGAGGCCCAGACCAAAAAACAGGAATATTTGCAGCTCAATAAAGAAATGCGCGCTCAAGAAGAGGAAATGCGGCAAAACATGGAAGAGCTCATTGCCACTCAAGAAGAGATGGAACGCAAACAAGCCCAATTGGAGGCCAACCAAGAACAGTTGCAATCCAACGAGGCCACTATGAAGGACGCTTACGAAAAGTTGGCGAAACAAGAAAAGGAGGCCAAGGCCAAACAACAGGAATATTTGCAACTCAACGAAGAAATGCGCGCCCAAGAGGAGGAAATGCGACAGAACATGGAGATGCTCATCCTTGCCCAAGAAGAGATGGAACGCAAACAAGCCCAACTGGAGGCCCAGCAGGAAGAACTGCGGATCAACGAGGCCATCATGAAGGATGCTTACGAAAAGTTGGCCGAACAAGAAAAGGAGGCCAAGGCCAAACAACAGGAATATTTGCAACTCAACGAAGAAATGCGCGCCCAAGAAGAGGAAATGCGACAGAACATGGAGGTGCTCATTGCCACTCAAGAGGAGATGGAAAGCAAGCAAGCCGAACTAGAACAGGAAAAGCTGCAAGCGGCAAAGCGGCAGGAAAATTTGGAAGCCAACGAACAAGTGCTCAAAAATGCTTTCGAGCATACCCGTGAGATCCAAGCCCATTCCACCCAAGAAATTGAACGGCTCCAACGTGAACTGGCCGAAAAAGAACAGCGCATCGCCGAGCTCCAAAAAGCCAATAACCATGCCTGACGGACTGACCATTGAGCATCCGGCCTTGTTGCACCTCTTTCTCACCGATGAGGTGTATGTGGTGCGCGAGCGGGCTGCCCCAGGGGGCGAGGTAACATCGGCTGGCCCGATCATCCCCAAGCCCATTCTGGTCATCCACCCAACTGAACTGTCCGACGAGTCGCTGGCACTGTTGCACAAGATATTGGGGGCCGTCAAAATACAATCCAGTGACATTGACCTATTGCCCAGCAAAAATTATGAACAGGCTGCCACTCATGGCCGGCGGTTTATTTTCCTGTTTGGACCCACGGAGATCCGGGATTTTTCATTTGCTGAACCTTACACTATTTGCCC
>JAYUVL010000284.1:0-3017 GCA_043754075.1 Cytophagales bacterium
TAATTACGATGCTTCACCAGAATAAAATTAAAGAAATATATTGTTGTACTATTTCAAGTTAGCTAGCTGCCTTAAAAAAAAAGAACGGATAACTTGGCCTTCTAATCCCCAAGATAATTTCAATGGCTCATTGGGAGGCATCACTTACTTCTGGGCGGACAAAATCGAGTTTGCCCCCCCTTTTTTCCATTAATTTTACCTCTCGGATAACTATATCGTGTGAAAAAGCTTTACACATGTCATAAACCGTGAGGGCGGCAACGGTCGCCCCAGTGAGTGCCTCCATTTCCACGCCTGTTTTGGCCATAAGGCCCGCGGTACAATCGATCTGAATCTCTTGTTGGGCATTGACCCAGATCCGAATGTGGCAATGATCCATGCCCAAAGAGTGGCAGAGCGGGATTAGATCGCCAGTCTTTTTGGCGGCCATGATGCCCGCGATGATGGCAGTTTGGAAAACCGCCCCCTTGGGGCTTTGGATCTCGCCTTCCACCAAATTGGCCAAGATTTCGGCACTTACCTGCACACAAGCGCGGGCACGGGCCATGCGCTTGGTGGCAGCTTTCGGGCCAACATCCACCATGGCAGGATTGAGCTGTTCGTCTAAATGGCTAAAGGACACGGGGCAAAATGTTAAAATGGATCATGATTGGGTCAGGCAAGCTGCAAACGGGCGGTTAAGGGTATTTTAAAATCGCAATTGTTTAGCGTCCGATTTTAACGATCATCATCTGCAATCGTTGTCTTGCGCGAAGTGGTTCAAAATAGTTTCTTAATCATGAAGCCAGCCTTTGCGCCGAAACCACACAAAAATCACCCCAGTGATCAGTATCATCACTGCCCAGACGGTGCTGTAGCCCAGTTGCCATTCCAACTCGGGCATATTGCGGAAATTCATGCCATAAATGCCCACCACAAAAGTGAGCGGCATAAAAAATACCGAAAAAATAGTCAATACTCGCATTACTTCATTCGTTCGGTGCGAGGCAAGGGACAGGTGGATGTTAAGTAAATTATTGGCATCTTCGTATAATTGATTGGCATTGTAGGCCAACCGGGACGTGTTGTCGATCACATCTTGCAAATACGGTGCTTGCTCGGAATAGGTCAAACTCTTTTTGGTCAATATATCATTGAGCAAATGGAGCATACTCTTGTAGACCGAGGCCTTGCGCCGCAACAAGTACATTTCCTCGATGATCGAGGTAGGGGCATTGTCTGTAAATATCTTTTGTTCAATGCGGTCCATCTCTTCGGCGGCCAGTGTGAGCGGGCCATCATAGGTGTTCATCACCGCCATGTAGATGTCCACCATGATCATGAACGCGGGATTTGCAAAGTTTTTATGGCCCACCCGCCATTTGTTCCGGATCAACTTGAGGTATTCGTGATCTTGCCGATGGAGGGTGATCAAAAAGTTGCGGCTGGCAAAAAAAGCAATCTTGTGGGTCAATTGCCAGATATTGTCCCCATTAGCGGGGGCCCGCTCGTCACAGGCACGAACAATGATAAACGATATGTCGCCAATCTGCTCAAACTTGGGCAAGTGCTCGGGTTCCAAACAATCGTGCACCGAAGTGGGGTGCAGATCATACTCCACGGCCACTTGCGACAACTCCCGCAGGGAAGGTTCCACCAAACTGACCCACTCAAAGCCCAGTTCCGATTTTTGCTTAAAAACAACTTCCAACATTGGCAATCAAGGTTAACTAACTAGGGGTCTATTTAATTCAAGGGAGTTGGTTAGTCCCCCACCCCATCGATCAAACATTATCAGGGGGCTTGGCACTCCAACTTTGGCCCTAATTAAGCATGATTTTTTGAGAATTCGTGCACCACTCTGAAGATATTAACCCTTATATTTGTAAAAAGTACATTTGATAAGAAAATCCTTTCTGCCGACCAGATCCGTGGGGCCGATCAATACACGATTGCCAACGAACCCATCTCATCCTTGGACTTAATGGAAAGGGCCGCCGCTGCTTGTGCATTGCCATTGGCCCAGTGGGCCACCCAACTGGCCCCACCCAACATCCATGTGTGCTGTGGGCCAGGCAATAACGGCGGCGATGGCATGGTACTGAGCCGCTTGCTGCCCCATCTATTACCTCCAGCCACCAAAGTGCACACTTACTTGCTGGTCGGGGCCAACCTCTACTCCCCAGATCTGGAAGCCAATTTCCTTCGGCTGACCGACACCGGAACGGCCAATTTTACCAACATCCAAACGCCCAGTGATTTTCCCACCATTTTACCGACTGATCTGGTGGTGGACTGCCTTTTTGGCATTGGGCTAAACCGGCCCATTGAGGGAGTTGCCGCTGCCTTGATCGCCCACCTCAATGGCAGTGGAGCGGCCATTGCGGCGATAGACATCCCGTCGGGCCTGTCGGCCGATGCTGGCCCGTTGCTTGGCGGGGCGGTGATCTGCGCGGATCGCACGTTTACTTTTCAATCGCCCAAACTGAGTTTTTTGTTTGACCAATACGCCAAGTTTGTGGGCGATTGGGAAGTGCTGCCCATTGGCCTGCACGAGCAATACCTACGGGAGGCCTCAGTGCCCAATTTTCTGATGGGCGATCAACTGGCGCGCCAATGGCTCAAGCCCCGGGCCAATGTGGCACACAAAGGCCACTTTGGCCACGCCCTGATAATGGCCGGCAGCTACGGCAAACTGGGGGCGGCCCAATTGGCGGCCCATGCCTGCCTGCGCACCGGGGTCGGCCTGTGCACGGCCTACGTGCCCGCGTGTGGATATGCGGCCCTCCAAACCAGCCTGCCCGAGGCGATGCTCATCACCGATCCCCACCAAGCTTACCTCACCCAAGCCCCGGATTTAGCTGCGTATACCGCCATTGGGATTGGGCCGGGGCTGGGCCAACATGCCGAAACGGCCGCAGTATTGCACCACGTGATCGCACAGTACCGCCGACCGCTGGTGCTGGATGCCGACGCCCTCAACCTGTTGGCCAGCCACCGGGATTGGCTCCCACTGTTGCCGCCGGGGAGCATCCTCA
>JAYUVL010000285.1:0-3118 GCA_043754075.1 Cytophagales bacterium
GGCCGAGCAAAGTGGTTTTATCAACGATCTGGGCTTTGAAATGTATCACCAAGCGTTGGACGAGGCCATTCAAGAGCTCAAAGAAACCGATTTCAAGGAGTTGTTTGCCCACGAATTGATCCTCAAGAAAGAAGATTTCGTGGCTGATTGCACCATTGAAACCGATTTTGAAATTTTGATCCCGGATACTTATGTCAACAATATTTCCGAACGGTTACAACTTTACACCCAGACGGATCGATTGAAGGATGAAGACGCGCTCCAAAAATTCCGAACCGACTTGGCCGATCGGTTTGGCCCATTGCCAAAACCAGTGGTCGATTTGCTCAAAACCGTACAACTGCGCTGGCGCGCCCAAAAATTGGGTTTTGAAAAGTTGATCCTCAAAAATGGCAGCTTGAAAAGCTATTTTATCAACAAAGATTCCTACTTCCAAAGCGATACCTTTGGCAAAATTATTCGGTTTGCCACCAAAAACCCCAAGTTGTGCCGGCTCAAGGAGAATGCCAAAGGCCCGATCTTGATCATCGATAACGTTGGCAATGTAGATCGCGTCATCCATTTATTGAATGAAATGAGTCACTAATCCACGCCTTTAACCGTCTTTTTGGGGGCTTTTGGCTGGGCCCGCGGATGAAAATCAATGATGACCTGCCGCAAGTATTCCCGGTCCAAGTGGGTATAAATGCCCGTGGTGGCGATGGATTCATGGCCAAGCATCTCTTGCACTGCCCGCAGGTCGGCCCCGCCCTCGATCAGGTGAGTGGCAAAGGAATGTCGAAACGTGTGCGGACTGACATTCTTGCGGATGCCAGCGCGCTCAGCAGCTTCTTTGACAATCAAAAAAATCATGACCCGGGTGAGCTGTTTGCCCCTTCGGTTGAGGAACACCACGTTTTCATGGCCTGGCCCGATGGCCTGAAACCGCCGGACTTCCTCTAGGTACAGTTTTGTGTAGCGCATGGCATCACGCCCGATCGGCACCAGCCGTTCTTTGCTCCCCTTGCCAAAAACCCGGATAAAACCAATATCAAAAAAGACATCACTGATCCTCAGACTGGTCAGTTCGCTCACCCGGAGCCCACAGCTGTACAGCACTTCCAAAATGGCCCGGTTGCGGGTGGCCTCGGGCTTGGTATAGTCCAAACTGTCCAATATGGCCAGCACTTCGGGCACTTCCAGCACATCGGGCAGCAGTTGCTGGGGCTGTGGAGTGGCCAAATGAATCGTCGGATCCTCGGTGGTGAGGTAATCTTCCACGTCCAAAAAGCGATAAAACGACTTGATCCCCGATAAAATCCGCGCTTGTGAATTATTGGCCACGCCCAGTTCGCCCAAATAATTGATAAAATGATCCAACTGGCCGGGGGAAATCTGCTCGGGGGAAACGGTGGGATTGGCCATGGCCATGTACTGCATGAGTTTTTCCACATCGCGCACGTAGCTTTCCACCGTATTTTGGGCTAGCGAACGCTCCAATTTCAGGTGGTTGGCAAATTGCTTGAGCCGCGACAGCCAGTTTTTCATGGCCTAGGTTTATTTCTCTGCCCAATAATCTATCACCAATACCTTGTCCAAATAGGGCCGGAGCACCGCGCCAAAGGCTTTGTGGTCTGGATGGGGCAGGTACACCTCCCGGCCTTTTTCGCTGTCAAACGAAAGAAAAAAGCAATGGGTGAACCCTTGGTTGATGTTTTCGGGGCTGTTGTTCAGTCCCCATTCAAATCCCTTGATCTCTTTGATCTTGGTAGGTAGTGCCCGGAATGCCGCTTCCACCGTTTTGATCTGCTCGGCAGTGGTGCCATCTTTGAACTTGAACAATACTACGTGGCGCAGCATCCTTTTGGCCACGGGCGAACCAGTGGTAGGTTCTTTGGGCGTTGAACTGTCATTGTTCAATTTCATTCCTGCGATGATCAAGACCAAGGCGACGATGGCAAATCCCGCCATCAGGGACGATTGTTTTTTCATAAAGTGTGGTGTTTGGCCCAGAAATCATTTGAGTTGGCACACTAAGTAACTAATTATTTCAGATTTCCGTAACTTGGGGCTCTAAAAACCCATCTTATCACTCATTTTGCATGAAAATACATGATATCTCCGTCACTTTGCACCCCAAATTGGTAGTGTGGCCCGACGGCGTTGGATTTTCCACGGCCAAGACGGCCAGCATCCCCGAAGGTGACGGGGCCAACGTGACCGCGATCCATACCGGGGCGCACGTGGGTACGCATGTAGATGCGCCGTTTCATTTTGTGGACAAAGGCAAGACTACCGAAACCTTGGCCCTGACCGATCTGGTGGGCGAGGCCAGTGTGGTTGATTTTCGGGGGCAGGCCTGCATCACCGCCGCCATGTTGGCGGCCCTGCCCACGGCAGTCATCCGCCCCCGGATGCTGTTCAAAACTGACAACTCTCTGCTGTGGACCACTCACCCGTCGACTTTTTACGAAAACTTCTGCGCCCTCACCCTGGACGCCGCCGAATGGGTAGTGGCGCAGGGCATCCGGTTGGTGGGCATTGACTACCTGTCCATTCAACGCTACTACGATTCCTTCGTGACCCACCAAGTATTGCTTGGGGCGGAAACCGTGATTTTGGAAGGGCTGGATCTGAGCAATATAGCCCCGGGCATTTACGAGCTTTACTGCCTGCCGTTGAAAATTGCCGGATCCGATGGTGCACCTGCACGGGCTATCTTGGTGGAAAGATAATACTCCCCGTTGGTTGTCTATTGCTCCCCCTGGATCTGAAACATTCCCCCATGCCCATTACTGAACTCTTGAAATCCGCTTCACTGGCGGAGATAAAACAACAATATCAAGCTGATATATTGGTCAGGCTCAGGCGTTCACGGCTGATCGTGCTGCCCTGTTACTTCCTTGCGATCTCCTATTTTTTGTATGCCGATATCTATGTCAACCACTTTATGCCAGCCGCCTATGCGCGCTTGCCCGTAATCAGCATGACGGCCATTTTTGCCGTGGTGAGTTTGGTGCCCCGATGGTACGAGCGATGGGGCTATTTGCTGCACCACCTCTCTAGGGCAATCGCACCTAAATGTGGAGGATGGCCTTTAAATACTCATCGTCCCAGCCGGCCCTCATCCTGCGGTTGT
>JAYUVL010000286.1:0-6986 GCA_043754075.1 Cytophagales bacterium
GACCGATACAAAGAAAAATTAGCTTCTTTGATAAACACAAATTTTCAAAAAATCAAATCACACAACAGTGATTTGCAAACCTCTATGTGTTAAGTATAATGAAGATAAAAATTCTCAAAAACTAATTAAACCCTTTTTACTTGGCAGAGATATAAAGCCATATGAAGGAAATGCCAATACAAACTGGTTAATTTTAGTTCCAAAAGGATTTACAATTAGGAGAAACCTTCCTCCAAATAGTCCATATTATGTAAGTGAACCAACACCACGTTATGGGAACATGGAGTATGATGATGCTTGGCTGTGGTTCAGTAAGAGCTACCCGGCAATTGCAAATCACCTTCTGTATTTTAAATCAAGAGCCGAATTACGAACCGATAAAGGTGATTATTGGTGGGAACTTCGGGCCTGTGACTATTATGATAAGTTTGAAAAACCCAAAATAATGTACCAGAAGTTTCAAGTAAAGCCTTGTTTCATTTATGATGAAGATGGGTTATTGTGTAACGACTCGATGTGGTTTATTCCATCTGATGATAAGGTGCTCTTGGGTATTTTGAATTCAAAAATGGGCTGGTGGCTTATTTCAAAATATTGTACCGCCATCCAAAATGGTTTTCAATTGATTTGGAAATATTTTAGTCAAATTCCCATTGCTACGGGCAATGATTCCGTTCGCAAGAAAATTTCAGATTTAGTAAATGAAATTCTCACAACCAAAAAGCAAAATCCCGCTGCCGACACCTCCGACCTAGAAAGCCAAGTAGACCAATTAATCTATAAAGCTTACGATTTGACGGACGATGAAATCAAACTGGTGGAAGAATCCATTAAATAAGAACAAAATGTTGCCCGAAGAAAAATATTCCATCACCTTGTTAACCATCAGCAAGTTGTGCGTGCTGGCGAATTTTTATGACCAAAAAGCACCCATAAGGGACATGAGGGAATTTCTCGCCAAAATTGAGCCTGGACATTTTTATGCCCAAAATATCCAGAACTTAAAATTTTTGTGTCGCGTGAGCCATCTGGTTTTATCTACCCGAAAGAATGAAGCGGTTTGCGTGAGTTTGCGGCATTTCCTCGCTATTTTTTTGGAAAAGAATTTTGATTTTGCCAAAGAATACAATTGGTATGAAATGAAATCGGTCTTATTCTTTTGTCATTATCTAAGTGCTGCCACTAACTTCAAAGATTTTAGTACGCGCATTCTCAGCCCGATCTTTCACGAGACCATGCGCAAGTATCTTAAAACGGATACCTGTTTATTGAAATAAGTTGGTGCCACTTTCCACGCAATACCAACACCCACCATTTAGAAATCAGGTGTTCAAAGGTGCGGAGCGATGTCCTCTTTTGAAAGGGTTTTTTACAAAATTTCCGCAGAAATTTTAGAAGAACCAAAATATCGTCATAAGAACATGAAATCACTCCATACATGGCGGTAGTGTACACCCTCTACGACCTGACCGAAGAAGAAATCAAGCTGGTGGAAAGCATCTGACCGCCCCCCTTACATGTTCAACCAGTAAGTGAACTTGAGCACCACGGCCCGGTTCTTGACTTGGAACGTATCGGGAAAATAGTTGTCGGTATAGACCAAAAACAGATCCGATACCGGCTGGAACCGCCACTGGAGCCGGGTGTTGATGTTGACGTTGTTGATCTGGCTGTTGTATTGGACATAGGCCGTGAGGAACACGCTGCGCGAGAAGGTGAAGTCCACGCGGGGGCCCAGCAGCCACAGGTCGGCGCTGCGCTGCGGGGCCGGGAACCGAAGGCGGTTATAGGAAAAATCCACCGAAAACACGCCGTACGGTTGGAACCGGAAATTGGCATCGCCCTGCAAGCTGACCCGGTTGCCGTTGAAATACTGGCCAGCATAGCCGATCAGGTTGAGGAAAAACCGCTTGCGGGTGTCCGATTGGTAAGACAAGTTGACGCTGTAATATTGGTAGGCAGTGCCGGCGGCCAAGCGTTCGCCGCCCGTGTTGGTCGGGTCAAAGGGCGCAAACAGATAGGTATAGTCCCGGGCCGCAAAAATTTCCAGTTCGGCGGTGTTTTGAAAGCGCACCGTTTGCCCCAGTGAAATGTTTTGGTCGGTGAGGCCATTGGTCTGATTGGCGAAGACATCGGTGCTCACATACCAGCCCACCCGGTTGATCACCTGGGATTTGGGAAAAATCAAATACGTGGCGATCGGATTGATCCGGCCAAAATCGCGCCGGGGCACATACCCCACGGCGGCATTGTAGTTTTTGCCCACGATTTGGTGGTTCCATTCCAACCGCAGGTGAGGCTTGAAGTACACGAGGTTGGCCCCGTGGGCGAACTGCCCCGGCGCGGCCACTTCGCTGAACGACCGGTGGTAGAACACCTTGCCCGTCCACAGGTTGGAGGCCGAAGCGAGGTTATAATCCACGCCCAGCATTCGGTTGAAGGCTTCCGGGCGGTTCGGGCGGTTTTCCAGCGGGCCAACGGCCTGCTTGTTCACGGAAATGAGCCCAATGTTGGATCGGCTGAACAGTTTGCGCTGCACGGCGGCCACGGTGAAATTGTAGCTTGGCAGATCGATGGCCGCATCGCGCCCGGCCTGCATGTTCATCAGCCCGACCCGCCAATTGTTGTCCACCCGGCCACTGAGCCGCGCCCCAAAATAAATGGGGTTCTGCACGTTCTGGCCCGTGGCGCGGTCAATGGCCACCCCGATCCGGCGGGAAAAGAAGGGCCGGATCCGGCCCGACCCAAAATCGGAGAACAGATCGGCATTCTCGAGAAAGAATTGGCGGCGTTCGGGGAAGAAGATTTCAAACCGGTCCAGGTTGGTCACCTGCCGATCCACCTCCACTTGCGAAAAGTCCGGGTTGACGGTCAGGTCCAAGTTAAGGGCCGGGGTAATGGCCACTTTGGCATCTCCCCCCACGCTCCAGGTGGTTTGTTGAGGGGTGCCGTCGAGGTGGCGTTTGGATATGCCCCCGGTGGCAAAGGGAATGAGCACCACATTGGCGCCGGGCTTGGCCAGCGGCTGGTCCCACACCAGTTCGCCACTGAACGCCAGGTTGAACATTTGGAAATTGCGCGGGGTGTTGGTCCAGATCGACCGCTCGTTCTCTTTGCTGTCAATGCGATAAAAATTGACGTGCCACTTTTCGGCCCCTTCGCTAAACCGGAGGGTCTTGAACGGAATGGCAATTTCGGCCACCCAGCGCCCGTTTTCAATTTTGGTTTCGGAATACCATTTATTGTCCCACGACAGGGAAAGATCGGCCGGGTTGGCCCCACCGTTGGCGATCAGCCCCTCCCGCTGCACCCCGTAGGGGCTGAGGCCAAAGAAAAAACCGTTGGTCTGGTCCATGAACGGGTCAAAAACGACGCTGATCCCATCATTGGCCGGGCCCCGGTAATCGCGTCGGAGCGAATTGATCAGGTATTTGCCCGGTATTTCGTCCAGCACAATGGCCGCCACGTACACAAACTCATCGTCATAGGTCATCCGTACTTCGGTCTTGGCCTTGGATCGGGAAGAGTCAAACGGGAAATATTGGTAGAAATCGCACACGATCTGGGCAGTGGCCCAATCGGCCTCCTCCAACACCCCGTCCAGCTTGATCTTTCCCAATGCTTTCTTGATATGGTAAGCGGGGCGTTGGGCAGGCGGTTCATCAGCAAGGGCCAAAAAAGGGATCACCAATAAGAAAAATATTGTAAAAATGGCCCGCATAGGTGCTGATTTAGAGTGATTGGTGGCTTGAAGGGCAGGATTACCCGCTGACCGTGCAAAAGTAGCTAAATCGGGCAAGGCTTACACCACCGCGCCAGCTAACCGACCAGAAAATAAAAAGTAAGGCGCAAGCATATTATCTGGCCAGTTATGTCCTGTCCATTCCCCATGCCGTGCCTTCCAAAGGGGGGAGCTGGTGGTAAATGACCCGTTGTCTTGCGCATGTGAGAAATGTAGGCTTAATGATGCTTTTTGGCCCATTTATAAGGTGCCCATGCCACAGCTAAGGGGTAAAAAAGCAGTTTGGCCCACGGGAAAGGCCTGTGGTGGCTTGTAAGAAATGGGAAGGATCCCATACTTCACCCAATATAACAATCTACATCCCCAATTGGGCTACATATCAAAAACGCTGCCAAAAGAAACCGATTTGTTGGTCAGCTATAAATGATTGATCTTCGTACCATAGACGGTCAGTCATGAGCCCCAATACTGATTCAATCACTTCATTCTACTCTAACTAGATCGACCTCATGAGAAAATTACTCTTATTATTCGTCCTCCAATTACTCGGCTGTATTCTGTTTGTGAGCTGTGTTTACGCCTAGGTTTTGCCGCCTTCATTTTCGGGCAATCCCACTATCTTTGGGCCATGGAAGCATACCGCCACCTCACGCCCATCCGTGCTGAAAATTTTGTTTATCCATTACCGGAAGATCGCATCGCCCAATTTCCATTGGCCGAGCGCGACTCCTCCAAGCTGCTCATTTACCGCGCAAGTGAAATCAAGCAAGCGATTTTTCGCGAGATAGGTCAATATCTCCCGCCCAATGCTACCCTGTTTTTCAACAATACCAAGGTGATCCCGGCCCGGCTGTATTTTCAAAAGGGCCAAACGGGTGCTTTGATCGAGGTGTTTTTGCTCCATCCCGTGCGGCCGCACCATGAAGTGAGCCAAGCCATGCAAGTGGCCCGGTCATGCACTTGGGCCTGTGCGGTGGGCAACCTGAAACGTTTCAAGGATGACACGGTACTGGAGCGGGCCCTCACCACTGAGCAAGGCCACCCCATCCACCTGCGGGCCACCTTGGCCGACCGCGCCACCCAATGGGTCCACTTTGAATGGGATGCCGACCTGAGTTTTGCCGAGCTGCTCACCTACGCGGGGGAGGTGCCACTGCCGCCCTACCTGCACCGGCAAGCCAATGAAAACGACAAAGTTGCTTACCAGACGGTCTATTCCCAAAAAGAGGGAGCGGTGGCCGCCCCCACAGCCGGGCTGCATTTTACCCCCGAACTGATTGACGGACTGGTGGCCCAAGGAATCAAGGCCGATTATCTCACCTTGCACGTAGCGGGGGGCACGTTCCAGCCCATCCGGCACGAGAATGTGCTGGAGCACCCCATGCACTCCGAGCAAATGATCGTGAGTGCGGCCAATCTCCGCAATCTACTGGCCGCCAAAGACATCGTCGCGGTGGGGACTACCTCCATGCGCACCTTGGAAAGCCTTTATTGGTTTGGGGCAACGCTGCTGGCCAACCCCGAGGCTGAGTTCCGGATCGAGAAGTTGGCCCCCTATCAGCCCGGGGCACTGCAACCGAGCCGCACGGAGGCCCTGGCGCAGGTGTTGGCCTATTTGGAGCGCCGGCAAGTCTCCCAAGTGGTCGGCGAAACCGAGATCATGATCGTGCCGGGCTATGATTTCCGGGTGTGCGATGCCCTGATCACCAATTTTCACTTGCCCGGCACCACCCTCATCATGCTGGTGGCGGCCTTTATCGGGGAGCCCTGGCGCGAAGTCTATGCCCAAGCGTTGGCCAATGATTATCGGTTTCTCAGTTTCGGCGATTCCTCCCTGCTGTTTCGGGAGCCCAGACCGTCAATCTAGCAATATTCTATACAATTTCCAAAGGTAATTTTTATGGCAATGCCCAGATGAGCCAAAGAGCCGGCGCGGTTAAGGGCCCCATCCCTGCTAATCTTGGTCAAAGTCACTATTTTTGTCCCCAAATGAAACCCAAAATGAAAGGCATCATCCTCGCGGGCGGCTCAGGCACCCGGCTGTACCCCATCACCTTGGCCACGAGCAAGCAGCTCATCCCCGTGTATGACAAACCGATGATCTACTATCCGTTGTCGGTGCTGATGCTGGCCGGCATCCGCGAAATCCTGATCATCACCACCCCCGAGGATCAGGCGGGGTTTGTCCGGCTCTTGGGCGACGGCTCCCAGATCGGGTGCGCGTTCAGCTACGCCGCCCAGCACGTGCCCAACGGCTTGGCCCAGGCTTTTGTCATTGGGCGGGAGTTTGTGGGCCGCGAAAAAGTGGCCCTGATCCTGGGGGACAATATTTTTTATGGGGCTGGCCTGTCCGGTTTGCTCAAAACCAACAACGACCCGGAAGGTGGCGTGGTGTTTGCCTATCACGTATCAGACCCCGAACGGTACGGGGTGGTGGCCTTTGATGACCAAATGAACGCCCTCACGATTGAAGAAAAACCCGCCCAGCCCAAATCCAACTATGCCGTGCCCGGCCTGTATTTTTATGACAATTCAGTACTGGACATTGCGGCCAGCATTGCGCCCTCACCGCGCGGCGAATACGAAATCACCGATGTCAACAAAGTATATTTGCAGCAGGGCAAGCTCAAAGTGGGCGTTTTGCAGCGGGGGACGGCCTGGCTCGATACCGGGACTTTTGACTCGTTGATGCAGGCGGGGCAGTTTGTGCAGGTGATCGAGGAGCGGCAGGGCCTCAAAATAGGGTGCATCGAGGAAGTGGCCTATAAAATGGGCTTCATTGACAAAACCCAACTGGCCCAAGTGGCCCAGCCCCTGTTGAAGAGTGGGTATGGCAAATATTTGATGGACTTAATCAAGTGATAATTGAACGATGTTCCTAGCAACGGAATTTGAAGGATTGTGGGTGATTGAGCCCACCATTTTTGGCGATGAAAGAGGTTATTTCTTCGAGAGTTTTAACCAACAAAAGTTTGAAAAAGAAACGGGCCTCACTGCCCATTTTGTGCAAGACAACGAGTCCCTGTCGACTTTTGGCGTGCTCCGGGGCCTGCATGCGCAGTTTGGCCAATATGCCCAGGCCAAATTGGTGCGGGTGTTGAGCGGCAAAATATTGGATGTGGTGGTGGATATCCGGCCCGGATCAGCCACTTTTGGCCGGTCTTTTAGCCTCATCCTTTCCGAAGAAAACAAGCAACAGCTCTACATTCCCCGGGGTTTTGTGCATGGTTTTGTCGTACTAAGC
>JAYUVL010000287.1:0-6710 GCA_043754075.1 Cytophagales bacterium
ACTGGCGAAAACTTGATGGCGTTGGTCAGCAGGTTTTCGACCGCCCGCTTTACCAGATCGGGGGCGGTGTGCAGTTCCCCATTGCCGATTTCCCTCGCCAAAAAAATCAGGATCTGCTTGGTTTGGGCACTGGGCCGCAAATCGGTGATCAGATCGGCAACCAAATGGGGCAGATCGACCGGGACCAAAGCCACTGCGGCCTGTTGCTCCAGCGTGTTCACATCCAACAGCTCGCGGATCATCTGGTTGGCCCGGTTCACGGTTTCGTGCATTTTTTGGATGTACAGCCGCTGGTCACTGTTCAGGTTCCCTTCCATCTCGAGCAGTTGCGAAAGGCCAACCACGGTGTTGAGCGGAGATCGCATGTCATGGGCCAACATGCTCATCAGGTCGTTCTTGTCGGTGTTCAGCACTTGCAGCAATTCGTTCTGTTGGGAAAGAGCCAAGTTCTTCTCAATAACATGCTCCACGCAGGTGACAACATCGCCAAACGTGCGGACGCACGCCCAATCCTGGTCGGCGATATGGATATTGAACTTGCGCTCGACTACGGTCAATAGCTCGGTCAGTTCAAGCGAATCTAGGCCGAAGTCGCCTTTCAATTGAATTTCTAGCCGGATGCGCCGAATGCCAAAAAGCTGGACGAAGATGCGCCGCAGTTGCTGCTCAATTTTATGGGTAGGCATGGGAGTTATCGTTTGGGGTCAAACCAGCCTTGGCCTTCAAGACTGCCACAAAACTGCCCACCACGAGCCAAGGGCAAAAATTTGATTGATGTAAGTTCCGATTTCAAGGACGAAAACGGCTCGGGGGTAATTTGCCCGGGGCCAGCTTTTACGTGGGGCAGTTTCATTGGCCGCGCTTTTGTCATTTCCCCTTTACATCCTTGGCTTTGGTCGTTTGGTCAATCAAATTTCGGCCCTTTCGGCCAGTAATGGAGTTTTGCCCCACAAAATCGGCCTGGCCACTCCAAGCCAATCTATATAACCATCATCAAGTCATGAAAAAAATCATCCTCCTTCTTGTGCTCCTCATTGGTGCGGCGGGGGCCATTGCCTGGCAACTCAATCGCCACCAAGCCAAAGCAGCGGCCGAAATCGCGAGCGAAAAGCAAAGTGCCGGCCTTGCTCCCAACGTGCGCACTGCCCCAGTTGCCCAGCAAGAAATGTCGCTGGCCTTTACTGCCCAGGGCACGGTTCAGGCCGCCCAAATACTCGAGCTCATCGCCGAAACCGACGGCAAAGTGACCGCCGTGCATTTTGCCACTGGGGCCAAGGTGGTAGCGGGCCAATTGCTGGCCGAGCTGGACACCGATCTGAAGCGGGCCGCCCACGAACTGAACGAACTCAACCACCGCAAGGCCAAACGCGACGTGGAGCGGCTCGAGGTTTTGGTGCGGGAAAACAACGCCGCCTCCATCGAACTCGAGAATGCTCGCCTGCAACTTGAAACCGTAGAAAACCAATTGAAGGTGAGCCAAAAACAGCTTTCGCTGGCCCGGGTGGTGGCCCCCATCGCGGGGGTAGTGATCGAGAAGAAACTGGGCCGGGGCAGCGTGCTGCAACCGGGCAGCCCCGTGGCCACCCTGGCCGAGGTGGCCACGCTGGTGGTACGCGTTTACCTGCCCGACCGCGAAGTGGTGCGCGTGGCCCCCGGCGACCGGGTGAGCCTCCGCGCAGGCGTGTACCCCGTGCGCACCTATGTGGGCACGGTGCGGGCCATCATTCCGCAGGCCAGCCAAGCCAAGACCTTTCCCGTGGAAATAGTGCTGGAAAACCCGGCCCAAGCCCCCTTGCTCCCCGGCCTGACCGTGGAAGCGACCTTTGGCCAAAATGAACGGCAAACCGTGCTCACCGTGCCCCGCACCGCCCTCACTGGCGACCCCGCCCAGCCCGCCGTTTATGTGGTGAGCCAACAAACTGCCCAAAAGCGTTCCCTGAAATTGGGCCGCGAACTGAGCGGCAACATCGAGGTGATCAGCGGCTTGCAAGCTGGCGAGGTGATCGTCACGGGTGGCCACCAAAATGTGCAAAACGGGACTAAAGTCAGCCCCAAATAAACCACCAGCCACTCAAGTTCTTGGCCGGCATTGCATCAGCTTTTCTATGGTCTTGGAATCATTTTTTCAATAAAAAATTGATTTTCAATTATTTATTATCTCTCGTTTAAGCTAATCATTTCCCAAAATTTCCCAAAACACCATTGTTATGTCATTAACCGAGATCGCCATTAAGCGCCCGATCCTGATCATCGTGTTTTTTATCGTTACTACTTTGTTTGGGGGCATCAGCTACCAAAACCTCAAGTACGAATTGTTGCCCAGCATCGCCGCGCCCTTCGTCACGGTGGTAACGGTCTATCCCGGGGCGGGGCCAAAAGAAGTAGAAAATGGCTTGACCAAAATCATTGAGGACGGGCTGGCCGGGGTGAGCAAGACCAAGCGGATATCGGCCAACTCGTCGGAAGGAATGTTCGTGATCACCATCGAGTTCCTGGCCGATGCTGATGCCGACAAAGCCACCGAGGAGGTGCAGCGGGCAGTGGGCCAAATTTTGCCCGAACTGCCTGCCGGGGCCAAGTCGCCGTCCATTGCCAAGTTTTCGGTCAGCGATTTACCCATCCTGCGCCTGGGCATTATGGCCCAAGTCGACGACCAAGCACTCTACCAATTGGTCAAGGATCAGATCCGGCCCCGGCTGGCCCAAATCCGCAGCATTGGCCGGGTGCAGTTGCTGGGCGGGCAAGAGCGGGAAGTAAAAATCTACCTCGACCATGGAAAACTGGATCAATATGACCTATCGCTGCTGGAAGTGGCCGACGCGCTGCGCAAGGCCAATGTGGACGTGCCCGTGGGCAAAGTGGAAGACCGCGATGCCGAGCTGGGCATCCGCCTGACGGGCAAGGTGAGCCGCTTCGCACAACTGGAAAACCAGGTGATTGCCACCCAGCCCGACGGCAGCACGCTCCGGTTGCAGGATGTGGGCCGCGTGGTGGCCGGGGCCAAGGAACTGGCGGTCATCAGCCGCCTCAACCGCCAAGCGTCCATTGCCTTAACGGTGCAGAAACAGACGGGGGCCAATGCTGTAGAGGTGGCCGCCAATGTGCGGCAGGAACTGGCCAAGCTCGAGGCCGACTACCAAGCTGTGGGCCTCAAATTCCAAATTGCCCAAGACAGTTCGGAGTTTACCCTCGAGGCCGCCAATGCCGTGTTTACCGACTTGTTCATCGCCATTTTTCTGGTGGCACTGGTCATGCTGGTGTTTCTCCATAGCTTGCGCAATGCCCTCATCGTGATGTTGGCCATCCCCACGTCGCTGGTATTTGCCTTTATCTTGATGTATTTCATGGATTTTTCGCTCAACCTGATGACCCTTTTGGCCATGAGCTTGGTGATCGGCATCTTGGTGGACGATAGCATTGTGGTGCTGGAAAATATTTACCGCCATTTGGAAATGGGCAAAGACAAGCGCACCGCCTCAATTGACGGCCGGAACGAGATTGGTTTCGCTGCCCTGTCCATTACGCTGGTCGATGTGGTGGTGTTTTTGCCCATGGCCTTTGTGCCCGGATTGGTGGGCAGCCTCGTCCGGGAATTTTCGCTGGTAGTGGTGGCCTCCACACTGGCCAGTTTGCTGGTCAGTTTTACGCTCACCCCCATGATTGCCAGCCGGTTTGCCCGGTTGGAGCACCCCACGCGGGCCACGTTTTTTGGCCGGGTGATCTTGTTTATTGAAGGTCAAATTAGCCGTTTGACCCATTTTTACCAAACCATCTTGGTTTGGGGACTGCGCCACCGCTTGGCCACGGGGTTCATTTGCGTCGCCTTGCTGTTGGGATCCTTTTCGTTGGTGGGCTACGGCTTCATCGGGAGCGAATTTGTCCCGACGGGCGACAAGGGCGAGTTGTCGCTTAACTTGACCCTACCCCCCGGCACCAAGCTGGCCGAGACCAACCAAGCGGTCGGGCGGTTAGAAGACAAACTGGGGTCAATGCCCGAAGTCAAGCGCTTGTTTACCACCGTCGGCTTTGGTACTGACATAAACGGTGAAATTACCGCTCCAAATGTAGCCCAGATCACCATAATTACTGCTCCTGCCGACCAGCGGAGCAAAACCACGCGCCAAATGGCCCGCGAAGTGAAAAGATTGGCCCTGGAAGAACCGGGAGCCAAGGTGAACGTAAGCCCTATCGGTCTCCTCGGGGCCGATGGCGCCCCCATCCTGATCCAAGTACTGGGCAGCAACCGCGACAGCGTGTTCAAGGCCGCCAACCTGCTACTGGCCACGCTGAAAAACACGCCCGGCACGCTCAATCCGCGCTTGGCCACCGAACTGGGCAAGCCCGAGGTGGAAGTGGTGCTGGACCGCCGCCGCCTGACCGACCTGGGGCTGGACATCGAGACCGTGGGCTTTGCCCTCTGCACCGCCCTCAATGGCAATGAAGACCTCAAGTTTCGCGACCAAAACGTAGAAGTGCCCGTGCGCATTGTGCTCGAGAAATTTGACCGCAACAGTACAGATCAGTTGCTGGGCCTGAGCTTTGTCAATGACCAAGGCCAAAAAGTCTATCTGAAACAATTTGCCGACCTCAAGCTGATTTCAAGCCCCACCATGCTCGAGCGCCGTAACCGCAATGTGGCGGTGTTGGTGCAGTCGCAGGTGGTAGGTCGGGCCGTGGGCGAGGTGGGCGAGGACATCAAAAAAGGAATGGCCGCCCAGCGGCTGCCCGAGGGAGTCTCCATTTCCTACGAAGGTGACCTGGAACTGTCCGACGATGCGTTTGGCAAATTGGGCCTGGCCCTAATCACTTCCATTAGCTTGGTCTATCTCATTATGGTGGCCTTGTACAATAACTGGGGCTACCCGTTTGTCGTCCTGTTTTCCATTCCCACGGCTATCGTGGGCGCGTTGCTGGCCTTGGCCCTCACGGCCAAAACACTAAACGTGTTCTCCATTTTTGGGATGATCATGCTGGTGGGGCTGGTGACCAAAAACGCCATTTTGCTCGTGGACCGGGCCAACGACGTGCGATTGGAAGGGCGCGGCGTGCTCTACGCCCTCATCGATGCGGGGCGCACCCGGCTCCGGCCCATCCTCATGACCACCATCGCGATGGTGATCGGCATGGTGCCGCTGGCCCTTGCCACTGGCCCCGGCGGCGAGATCAATTCCTCGCTTGCCTGGGTGCTCATCGGCGGGTTGAGCAGTTCCATGTTCCTCACCCTAGTATTGGTGCCAGTGGTGTATTATCAGTTCACCCGATTGGCCGAAGGCCAAAAAAAGCACGAAACAAACCACAGGGCGACCGCGGCCCCGCTTGCCGTGGCGCGTGGGCTGGCGGTGCTCATCGTGGCCACCTTGCTGGGCTTGCCCGCCCTGGCCCAAGGGCCTGCCGCCAGAAAATTGTCATTGGCTGAGGCCCAGCAAATTGCCCTGGCCGAAAACCCGGAAATTTTGATCGGTCAATTGGAGCAAGCCAAGGCCAAGGCCCAACTGCGCGAGGCCCAGAGTGGCTTTTTCCCCCAACTGGCCGTCAATGGCAACTACCAGCACAACATCAAGCCTCAGGTGTTTTTCTTGCCCGGCAATTTGCTGGATCCCACGGGCAGCCCCGAGTTTTCTGCCGTTGCCGCTTCGGCCAAAAATACTTACAACCTCGCCCTAGATCTGTCAGTGCCGATTTTTGACCCCGAGATCGGCCGGGCCACTGCTGTGGCGAAACTGCAAGGCGAACAGGCCCGGCTGGACTTGGCCGCCCTGCGCCAAAAGAAAACAGGAGAGGTACGCAAAGCCTACTACGCCATTTTGTTGGCCCAGGCAGGCGGCGACTTGGCCCGGGCCGCCTTGGCCCGCAACTCAGCCAGTTTGCAAGAAACCAGGGGGCGTTTTCGCCAAGGCTACCTGAGCGAGGCCGACACCCTGCAGTTGTACCTGAACGCCGAAAACGCCCGCGCTGCCGTGGGCAAGGCCGACAACAGCATTGCTCTGGCCAAAGCCAGCCTCAAGCTCTTGCTCAACTGGCCCGCTGAGCAGCCCGACGTGGCACTGACCGACACCCTGGCGATCCAGCCCGATGACTTGCTGGCCGATTTTGCCACCTTCGCGGATTTGGTGCAGGCCAACCCCCACCTGCAAAAACTGGAGGTGGGCCGCCAACTGGCAGAAGGCAATCTCCGGCTCGAACAGTCGCGCCGCCTGCCCCGGCTCAATGGGGTGTGGCAATATTCCGCCCTGAGCCAAGCCGAGAATTTCAAGTTTGGCAATTACCACTGGATCAACACCAATTATGTGGGCCTGCAATTGAACATTCCGGTTTTCACGGGGTTCCGCACCCAAGCCCGGACGGCCCAGGCCCAGATAGCCCGCCAGCAACTGAACCACCAACTTGCCTACGCCAAGCAAAGCTACCTCCTTGAGGCCCAGACCCACCTCCACCAAATGCGGGAACTAAAACGGCAGTTGGAAGTGCAGCAAAAGACCATTGCAGCGGGCGAGCGCCTTTATGCGAGCGTGAAAAGCCGCTGGCAACAGGGCCTAGCCAAGCTTGGCGACTTGCAAGATGCCGAGCTGTCGCTCAACCAGGCCCGGAACAACCACCTGCAAGCGGTGCATGACTACTTGGTCGCCCGCGAAAACCTGCGGCAGGTGCTGGGGCAAGTGGAATGAGCTGGAAGGAAATTTTGACTTAGTATTCTGATAATCAAAAAATTA
>JAYUVL010000288.1:0-5313 GCA_043754075.1 Cytophagales bacterium
CCCATCCTCTCCCAGTTTAACCACCGTCCCCGAAGGCTTTGTCCATGTTACCGACAAAACTCATTATTTTTTCCGCTCCCTCTGGCGCGGGCAAGACCACCATTGTCAAACACCTGGTGGCCAAGTACCCGGATCTGGCTTTTTCGGTGTCCGCCACTACCCGCCAGCGCCGAGTGCATGAAACCGAGGGGAAGGACTATTACTACCTTTCCCTGGCCGAGTTTGAGCAAAAAATTGCGGCGGGTGAATTTCTGGAATATGAGCAAGTATATGGCGGCATTTACTACGGCACCCTCAAATCGGAGGTGCAGCGCATCCGCCAAGCGGGCAAGCACGTCATCTTTGATGTGGATGTAGAGGGCGGCCTGCACATTAAAGCGCAATATGGCGCCGAAGCGTTGGCCATTTTTGTGAAAGTCAGTTCGTTGGACACCTTGGCCCAGCGGCTCAATTTCCGAAATACCGATCCAGAAGCCCAGAAGGCGGAACGGCTGGCCAAGGCAATCACCGAAATCGGTTATCAAGATCGCTTTGACATCGTACTGCTCAACGACCACCTGCCCGAAGCACTGCAAAAAGCCGAGGCCATTTATGAAGCCTTTGCCTACCAACTGCAATGAAAATCGGTTTGTTCTTTGGCTCATTTAATCCCATCCACGTGGGACATTTGATCATTGGCAATACCGTGGCCGAAAGCACCGAATATGGCCAAGTTTGGTTTGTGGTCTCACCCCAAAACCCCTTCAAGAAAAATAGCACCCTGCTGCACGAGTTTGATCGGCTCAACATGGTGCGCTTGGCCATTGCCGACAATCCCAATCTGAACGTGACCGATATTGAGTTTCGGATGCCCAGGCCCAGCTATACCATCGACACGCTCACCTATATGCAGGATCGGTACAAGATGCACCAGTTTCGGCTCATCATTGGTGAGGACAATCTAGAAGGATTTGCCAAATGGAAAAACTATATCCAGATCTTGGATCATTACGGGCTGTTGGTCTATCCCCGGTATGGTTCCAAGGCCAGTGAACTGCTCCAACACCCCAATGTGCAGGTGGTGCAAGCCCCGCTGATCGATATCTCGGCCACCTTCATCCGCGACAGCATCCGCCAACACCGATCGATCAAGTACTTGGTCCACGACGATGTGGAAACCATGATCAAGCTCAAAAATTTTTACTTGTAGGCTAAACACAGCCGCCCCTGCGTACCACCAATTGGACCCTCGCCCCATGATGGCCCAGACACAATGCGTACGCAAGCCCAGGATCTCCCCACTTGTAACCACGCCCCACCTTGGCCGTCAATTGGGCCGATAAAAACCAGTAAAATTCGCCATTAATGTCGGGAAAGCGCAGTTAGGGGGCCTGTTCATGCCTGCGAATATGGTCAATTCCCCATAAAGCTGTATTTTTCCAGCGAAATTTAAAACATTATGAAGAAACTAATTCTACTTAGGTCGCGCTGGCTCAAAATGATTGCCCCGATGGCAATACTGTTTTGCTTGACAACAGCCCCAGCAGCAAACGCACAACAAGTGCAGATGTACAAACTGACCGGCACGGTCACTGATGTGGTAAACGGTGACCCACTCATTGGGGCCAGCATCCAGATCAAGGGAACCACCAGCGGCACCATCACCGATGTGCTGGGCAAGTATGTGCTCTCGGTGAGCCTCAAACCGGGCGACTATGTGTTGGCCATCAGCTTCGTGGGGTATGCCCGCACCGAACAGAAGCTGACCTTGGGCAGCCAAACCGAAGTGGTCCAAGATCTAAAGCTCCAAGAAGATTATATTGGCTTGGACGAAGTGGTGGTAACGGGCACTTCCATTGCCACCAGCAAAAAACAGCTCGGCAATTCGCTCCACACTGTTTCCTCCAAGCAGTTGCAGTCCACCGGCACGCCCAGCCTGACGGCAGCTTTGCAGGGCAAAATTGCGGGGGCGCAGATCACCCAGAATTCGGGCGATCCAGCGGGCGGCATTTCGGTTCGCTTGCGGGGGGTCAGTTCCATCAACTCCTCTTCCGAACCGCTCTACATTATTGACGGGGTGATCGTCAACAACAATACCAATAACGTAACCAACCTGTCGGTCGGCATTGGGGGCAACAGTGATTTCCAGCCCGGCCAAAACCGCTTGGTGGACATCAACCCCAACGATATTGAACGGATCGAGGTGCTCAACGGAGCCGCCGCCGCCGCCATTTACGGCTCACGGGCCAACAACGGAGTGATCCAGATTTTTACCAAACGCGGCAGTCTGGGCAAGCCCAAGATTACCGTTTCCTCCTCGGTGATGGTAAACCAATTGCGCAAGGAATTTGAACTCAATACCGTGCCCGAGCGCTTCGGCCCGCCCGTGACCCGCACCGGGGTAGGCAATGACCAGCGCTTGCCCGGCGTCCTGTTGTTCAACCGCTTGTTCCCTACCAAAACCCCCGTGACCCGCTACAATTATTGGGACGATGTGTTCAAAACTGCGATTGGCACCGACAATTACGTGTCGGTCGCGGGTGGCAAAGATGACACTAAATACTTCTTCTCCGGCTCTTTCTTCAAAAACCAGGGGATAGTGCGCAACACTGATTTTGAACGTTTTACGGGCCGGGTGCGCATTGACCAAAAAGTAACTGACTGGATGAAATTTTCCAGCGGCTTAAACTTCACCCGCAGTTTTGCCAACGAAAAGCCCGACGGCAACGTATTCAACAGCCCGATCAATTCGGTGTTCATTACAGACAACGTATATGATCTCAACGAGCGGGATGCCAACGGCAACCTAATCCCCGTCGAGCCGGTGCGCATGAACCCGCTGAGCGTGATCAACGACCTGAAACAAACCAACCAAACCAACCGGGTCATTGGCGATTTTCAGGTTAACCTGGCTCCCATCAAGGGGCTGGGGATCGACTATGTGTTCGGGATCGATACTTATTCTCAACTGGGCCAAAATTTCTTCCCCCGGGTGGCCTATCCAGGGGTAAATGCCGCCATTTTCCCCGATGGGTACGCGGGCACGGCCAATGCACAAGTAATGCAATTGAACAACGATTTCAATATCACCTACCAAGGGGACATTTCAGAAAAATTGAAATCGACCACCCAACTGGGCGCCACTTTCCAGTATGACCGCACCAATTTTACCCAAGCCCAAGGGCGGGACATGGTTCCGTTCATCGAGACCCTCAACGGGGCCAGCAACATCTTTGTGCCACCGACCGAAAGCCGCAGCGAGCGATCCATTCAAGGGTACTTTTTGCAACAGACCTTTAATTACAAAGATTATTTGTTTGTAACTGCCGCCGGCCGTTTGGATGCCTCTTCGGTATTTGGACCCAACAACCGCTGGCAGTTTTTTCCCAAGGCCAGTGCCAACTTGATCTTTTCCGAAATGGATTTTTGGAAAAACGCCTCTTTTGCCAATAAAGTCAGCACGTTCAAAATCCGCGCTGCCTACGGTGAGTCGGGCAACCTGACCGGGATCGGGCCTTATGATCGTTTCAGCAACACCATAGCCGCCCAATTGGTAGGCCGCCAGTCGCTCTTCCGCAGCACAGCGCTGGGCAACCCCGACGTAAAACCTGAACGCCAGGGCGAGATCGAGATCGGTACTGACATCTATTTTGTCAATAACCGCTTTGGGATCGAGCTGACCTGGTACAACAAGGAAGTGCGCGACTTATTGTTGGAGCGCAACATTGCCCCATCCGAAGGCGGGGCCACGGTGACCACCAACATTGGCCGCCTGACCAACAAAGGCATCGAGCTCGCACTACGGGCCAATATTCTCAAAAACAAGGACTTGAGCTGGAACGCAACCTTGATCTTCAGCCGCAACCGCAACCGGGTGAACATCCCGCAAGAAGTCATTCGCTTTTCCAATGACGCCAACCGGATGAGCAGTGCCGTGAACGGCTTTCCGCTGGGCGTGTTCTACGGCACCGCCTACGCCCGCAATGCTGACGGCTCGCTGCTGCTCACCAACCGTCCCCAGACCGTGGGCGGAGTGACTCTCCAAGCAGGGCTGCCCCAAAATGAACGGGTATCGTTGGGGGCGGATGGCCAGCCGACGGGCGCACTCGTGAACCGCGTGCTGGGCGATCCCAACCCGCGCTTTACCACCTCCCTGTCTTCGGATGTGACTTGGAAAGGTTGGTCATTCCGGGTACTGTTTGATGCAGTCCAGGGCTTTCAGGTCAACAACCTCAACTGGACCACTGCCAACAACGTGGGGATCGGCCCGCTGGCCGCCCAAGAATTGCGCGGCGAACTGCCCCGTGGCTGGGTGAGCTTGCTGGGTGGTTTTGGGGGCGAGCGCATCCGCGAGGAGATGGTCAAAGATGGCTCCTTTGTCAAACTCCGCGAGATCGGCGTTTCCTATAACGTTGTCCCCAAAGCATTGGGCATGAGCAATTTAACCCTTGGCCTCACTGCCCGCAACTTGATTTCGTGGGACAAATACCCCGGCTTTGACCCCGAGGTCAATTCTGGTGGCCAGAGCAACCGGATCCGGGGCGATGACTTCGGGACAGTGCCCATTCCGCGCACTTTCCAGTTCACCGTTACGGCCCAATTCTAGCCAAGCCAAGATCCTATTGTGCATTTTCCACCCATAGCATTCAAACCAACATGAATAAATACCTCAAAAAAATAGTCATCTGTACAGTAGCGGCCAGCACTTTGATCATGCCCGCCTGTACGCTGGACTACACCAACCCCAACGCGGCCACCGAAGATGCGGTGTTGTCAAATCCAGCCGGCCTGCTCGCTTTTTCCAATGGCCTGCGCCGCCGCTACACGTTGGGGGGAGCTGGGCCACTTTACACCACCATTTCGGCCAGTGGATTGACCACCAATGAATTGCGGGTAGTCAATGCGGGTAACGCGGACATTGCGGCCCTGAGCAATGGGGGCAACAACGTGAACGGCCTCAACCCGGTGATCATCAACATGTGGCAAAACCTGAACATCTTGAACGCCGACTGTGAGCGGGTCATTGCGGCCGTAGCGGCTGGGGCCATCCCCGAGCGGCCATTGGCCAATGCCGTTCAGGCCCACGCGCATTTGCTGCGGGCCTTGGCCCTGGGCTGGATGGCTACTTTCTGGGAACAAGTGCCCCTCCAAACTGGTAAGCAAGCCACTTTTCTGCCACGTACCGCCGCTTTGGAAGAAGCCGTCCGTCTGTGCGAGGAGGGCGTTACCCTGCTGGGCACGGCCCCACTCCCGGCCAGTTTTACGGCGGTGGTCGGTACGGACATTGACCTGCCCAATGCCCTGAGTGCGCTCTCCGCCCGCTATAACCTGATG
>JAYUVL010000289.1:0-18717 GCA_043754075.1 Cytophagales bacterium
GGCAACCAATGACAACATTTAGTCGTCTAAAGCGTATTATAGACGGGCCATTGTCCCATTTGCCACTGCTTTTCAACCAACCCAAATCATCCGATGCAACAAGTCCGCGAAAAAATCCGCTCCCTGCGCCAAGCCAAAGGCTACAGCCAAGAATGTATGGCCCACCTGCTGGGCCTCACCCAAGCCACTTACAGCCGCCTGGAAACCGGGCAGACTGAGCTGTCATTGGCCAAACTGGTGGTACTGCCACCGATCCCCTCTTCCGGGCCGTCAATGCGGGCTACACCAGCCTTGATTTCCATTTTTGCTGGACCGAGACCTTTCAGCGTGGGGTTTGGCCGATTTTGCGCCCGCGACTTTTTTGGCCTGCCCCGGCGGGATGATAGGGCGGGTGCTGAACGGGGGACGGGTGCAGGCGGTGGCCAAGCCCAACAGACCGACGATCAACCAAACTTTAGGAGACAGCGCGGGCTTGGGAGATGGGGTTTGGCTTTTTTATACGCAAAACCGCCCCAATGGGTTGTGGGGGAAGAGCCAGCCTAATTGACAAAGCCATTGGTTATGAGGGTATTGAACAAGATTAGTCGCCTTTTGTTCGTCTGGCCCACCAAATAAGTAGGGCGGTAAGCATGACCAAACCACCAAAAACCAACCACCAAATGGAAGTGGCCGCTTGATAAATGGGGGTGCTGTCACCAATGAACACAAAATTTGCCCAATAATACGGGTTGGTATTGGTTCCGTGCACGTCCAAAAAGTCAATTTTGGCCAATTGGAGGGCTTCATCCTTGGGGTATCCTTCCTTCAAATACTTGTACATGGCCAAATTGATGTTTTTGGCCGCTTGATCATTGGCATTCCAGAGGGTCATCACCAAGTTGGGGCAGCCCGCGTAGGTAAATGCCCGGGCCAAACTCAGGATGCCCTCTCCCTTGAGCACTTCGCCATCCCCGGTTTCGCAGGCACTGAGCACCACCAACCGCACATCAGACATGTCCAATTCGTAAATTTCGGGGGTGTAGAGCCGCCAGATGCGCAGCGAATCGCTTTCGCGGGGGTAGAAGGCCACAAAAGAGGCCAGCGGATCGTTGTCATCGGCCTGGGCGTGGGTAGAAAGGTGGATGATGCCAAACCGGCGGTAGGATTTGAGGAAGCTCTCCTTCACCGCCCGATCCACCGAGAGTGAAAAAGTGCTGCCATAAAGCTGCCGAATGCCGTCGGCTTCTTCTTGGGTATAGGGCAAGTTTTCCAACGAATCCCGATTGCTGGATATGGTGTACCGCTTGTCGCCCCGGGCAAAGGGAGCCACCAAAAACAGGGAATCGGCGGGGGCATTGGGCCGCCGTGCCGTAAAAAAACTTTCCGTATCGCCCTTGACCGCTTTGCTGGCCTCGGCCAAGATAGTGGCCGAATAGCCGCGACTGAGGATGAACCGGCTCACCAAATAGCGGCCATCGGGTTTGATCAGGGCATCGAACGGCAGCTTGTGCAATGGCCCGTCGGGGATGAGGATGATCCGCCGCACGTTGTCGCCCAAGAACGGCTCAGCGGGCCTGACCAATTGATTGTACCAATAGCGCATGGCAGGCTGGAACGTCTGGTCTTCGTAGCTCGACTTGAGGTTGGTGATCATGGGCGAAATATTGGCCAATTGCTCCCCAAAAGTGCGATCAAAGGAAATAGCGAGCACTTTGAATTCTTTTTTGGAAATCACGAAAGTGAACAACTGCTTTTCCCCCAGAAAATACTCGAGCAATACCGATTTGTCATCCAGCAGATGCTGTTGAACATCGGCCACCGTGGCCAACCGGTTGGCGTATTTGAGCCGGTAATATCGCGGATTGGTCTGCTCAATCTGTTTTATGTAGCGCTGGTGGGCGCGCTCGGCATCGGCCAGCAGTCCGCCGAGACTGTCCAGCACAGCCGTTTTTTTGGCTGGGCCCAACTGGGTGGCCACCACGATCTGTTCTTGCAACCGATTGACTTGCAGGCGCAGGGCCTTCTCGCCACTGCCCAAGTCCACCAACTTGCGGGCTTGGCTGTTTTGCAGGGAAAACCGGAGCGCATTGGCTTTGCTCAACTCAGCAAATTCAAATGCTTTGTGGTTTTGGTTCAGCGAAAGGGCCGCCGAAATGGCTTCCTCATACACGCCATACATGCGCGAAGTGAACAGGATGCGGGAGGCTTCCTGCTCGTGCCCGTTGCGGATGCTGTCCATCAATGACACGCACAACTCATACGTTTTCAGGGCTTTTCCCAAGCTCAAGGGGAAGGCTTTGGTCTGCAAACGGGCCTTGGTTTGGAGGGCATACAACATACTGACGGGTGAGGCCACATTGCCCAGCGGGGGCAACGTTTCCACGTTGTCATTCTTAAATTCCCGGTGCAGCCCAATGATGGCTTTTTGGGTGGCTTGCAGGGCCATTGCCCATTGGGCCTGGGCCCCGTACAGCTCGGCCAGTTCGAGTTGGATCAGGGCCAATGGTTTGCGGTCTGGCAATTGGGCCGCACTTTTGGCCGCCGCCTGTAGCTGGATCAGGGCGCGATCAAAGGCTTTTTGTTGCACATACGCCTTGCCCATGTTACGCAGCACCACGTTTTCGTAGGGGGTATTGGCAATGGGCAGTTGCTGGGCGAAAATGCTTTGCAAATGTAACAATGCACTGTCGGGCTGGTTCAACTCGAGGTGAGCCTTGGCCAAGTTGGTGTAGTACAGGGCCAGTGGCAGATCTTTGTTGGGATAGTTCTTGATGATTTCCCGGTAAATGGTTTTTGCTTCGTCATATTTGCCCTGCTCGGCCAAGGTGCGGGCCAAGTTATTGTTGGAAATGCTGATTTCCAGACCATACGCTTGGGCACTCAGCCTGGGTTTGAGGAGCTTGAGCCGCCGCCGGGCCTCGACCAAGTAGCGGTTGGCCTGCACCACATTGTTTTGCTCCAAATACAAAACCGCCAGCGAGGTGTAGAGTTGCACCGAACCGGACACCAGCGGATGTTTTTTTACAATATCGGTGGCCAGCAGGAACTGGGCCAAGGCTTGGTTGTACTCTTTGGTCTTCAGATACACTTCGCCCAGGGTGCGATAGGCCCGCAAATAGGTAGAGTCGCCAAGGGTGGGGCGGGCTTGTTTGCGCTGCTGCACTGATGCGTTGAGCAGGGCAATGGCCTTGGGGTAATCCGACTCGGCCAGTGCCACGATCCCGCTCAGTTCGTCCACCTCAGCCCGCTGCCGATTTTTGAGTTGATAGCGGTCATAAATGGCCCGGGCCGCTTGGCAATAAGCCAAGACTTTGGTGTTGGCTGCGGCTGATTCATCGGCATCGAACAGCTTTTGGGCCTGTTGGACATACTGGTTGGCGGCCAGGGTATCCTTTGATAAGCTTTGGGCCAATGGCCGAGCGAGTACCGCAAAAAACAGCAGTCCGATAATGGCCAGTTTCGCACTTAGGGAGGGGCTGATCGGGAAATTGTACGGTTGTTGCATGGCAGCGAATGAAAAAAGGCCGGGTAATAAGGTTGTAGGGCGGTCACTTTGAGCAATAGGCGCAGGGGCTCATTGCCAAAGCGAGCAAGAAATAATTCAATAAAAGCAACATGCCACAACGCGGGGATTCCCAAACGATCCATTGACGATCAGCCGATTAGAGCACATCGACGATGATAATGGTCGGGGGCCGCTCCCCATAAGTGTCTTCGGTCCGCCCACCCGGGAACCGGGCCAGTGCCGTTGCCCGCGCCAATAAAGCTGCGGGGATATCAGCGCGAGAACGGAAATAATAAACTTCCACCGCCGTACGAACCGCCACTGGGAAATTGCCGTCCGTAAAACTATAGGCGATGTTGAGGCGCAAAGGTTGGGTTGGGGCGGGCTGGGCATTAAAAAACTGGCGGATCCGCCTCAGATCCAACTGTGCGTCGCGCTCCACCACTACGGCATTGAGCGTGCCCCGTTCGCCCCTTTGCAAGATGGTTTGCCGAGCATCTTGGAGGTCAAAACTGTAAGCTGCCCCAATGGCGGCGGGCAATGGCGTTTTGCCATCTCCATTGTAGGTGGGTGGCAGCGTGAGGGTGGCCGGCCCATACACCCCCGACTTGTAGGCCAAGCCTTGGATCAAAAAAGTAGTCGAATAATTGCGGGATTTGTAGCAATCGTCGGAAGGTTGAAATTTAATGGTGTAGCGTACCCCGGCCACCAAATTGGGATTATTGACATTAAAACCGCCAGTAGTGCCATTAAAATCGGGAATGTTGGGGGCCACGTCAGCCTTGTCATCATTGCCCAGATCTACTGGCTCGATGGTGTATATCCCGATCGGGGCCGGATCCAGGGTGGGGAGCACCGCCCGATTTCCTTGGGCAATATTGGGATAAAAAACATCGCCTACATCCCCTTTATAACTGATGGTCACATCTGGACAGCGGGCTTTATCAATCAATTTGCAGCCAGAAAAAAAACCGTAAGTGAGCATTAACCCACAGAGTAGGCTAACCTGTTTTAGTTTAGTGAAATTGATCATTGGGCGGTTTAGTGAGAGGTTAACTAAAGATACTCAAGATTTTGACTTTTAGGTAGAACCAGAAGCTGTTCAGTTCTTCGCGCCGGAAAGCAAACGCTTTGTCGGCCCGGATTTCGGTCAACAATTGGTCGGCTTCATCGGCTTGGTTGTTGCGCAGATAGGCAAACAACAAGAAGTATTTGGCGTCGTCTTCCAGCCCATCATTGCCTGTTTCTTGCATCTGGGCCAATGACTGCTGCAAACTGGCCACTGCTTTGGGCGCATTGATCAGTTCTTCGTTCAAATAGGCACAGCCTGCATAAAAATTGTCTTCAATATCGGGTTGGGTTTGGTTCTCGTACACCCGCAAAACAGTGGCGTAATTGCCGGCCCGATACATTTCTTTTAGGCTGTTCGGATCCATTGAAGTGCTGGTGGGTGCTTGTGGGTTGCCCATCGTGGTCCCATCGGGATAGCCAGTGGCTGGCAGGCCCTTGATATGGGAATAATACAATTTATCGGGGGTGAGCTGGGTAGTGGTATAAACCATGCCAACGGCAAAGAGGAGCAACGAAAAGACGGTGGCCACTGCCAACCCTTTGGAAAAGCCATGCTCGGGCAGGTATTTTTCCAGCCAAGAAAAATGGAGTGCGTGGCGAACCGAGCGCTTGAACGTTAACAGCTTGGCGGTGTTCCCAATCTTGGCCGACAACTGCTCCCCAAAGCGGTCAAAGTCTTGGTTGAGCGCACGATGGGCCTGGTCAGGTGCCATGATCCGGTACAGTTCCAGCAAGCCTTCCAAGGCTTCGCGGTTCGTTCCGTCGATCAACTGCTCGGTGGTCAGGTACTCCGGGGTCTTGATCTGTGCAATAAGCTCAGCAGACGATTGCGGGTTTTTTTCCAAGGCCTCTATCCTGACTTTTTGTTCGGCAAAGGCACTTAAGGTTGCAAAATCTAGCGATTTCATAGGACTGTGATATTTGGTTTAGTACAATTATTTTCAATGGGTTGGCTGTCTGGTAATTGTGTTTTGCCAGACAACAACTGCCAATTCAACAACAACAGCACCACTAGGGCAGGAGTATCAAATTTTGCCCGCAGTTTTTTGCGGATTCGCGATACTATTTGGGCGACGGTATTGGGTTTTTGTCCAGTAATGTCGGATATTTCTTGTGGTTTATAACCTTGCTTGCTCAGATCCCAGATTTGTTGTTGGCCCAAATCGTGGATAATGCCCCGCTCCAGATCTTCCAACAAGCGCATCTCCAGGTTTGACAGTGAATACTCTTCTACGCTGTGGTGCTCCTTCAGTGGCACATATTGCTTGCCGGCCTTCTTGAGCTGGAACCGATAGCCATAACGGGACAAGAACCGATAATATAAACCATCTACATTGCGCAATTCATATTCTTTCTCAGCTATTTTTTTGAGCATCAGGATAGTAACCTCTTGTAGCACATCTTGGGCATCCTCAACTGACCCTTTGGTCCAGCGGAGGGCAATGGCAAAAAACTTGCGGTCCCGACCGCGTTTCTCGATGAGCCGCGCCAGTGCATCTATGCTCTTTTCCTTGTTCCAGCGAAGCAAAAGGGACTGGTCATCATTGGCTAACATAACGCAAGTGTTTAGTGATTCTCAATAATTCGCAATTATCCCTTAAAAGACACTGCGGGTCAAAACTATGACAAGTTAATAAATAAATTTGATTGCTCCATCCAACGCTGGCCCTTTGATCATTAACCGGCACTTGGTAAGGTTTTTTGAGAAATATTTCCTTACTATTGGGCTTCAAATTTAAAGATGATCACCAAAATGAAGACTACTAAACAATTGCTCGGCATTGCCGGCGTAGCCTTGCTCACTGCGTGTGTTGGCAGTGGACAGCCTGCCGAAAACAAGGAAGCGGCGGCAGACAGTAGCCAAATGACTACCAACGCCCCCACTACTACCGACAACATTCTGACTGCCAGTGAGCTAGCCGATGGCTATCAGCTCTTGTTTGATGGCAACAGCCTGCAAGGTTGGCACTTGTACCTAAAAGACAGTGCCACGGGCTGGAAAATTGAAGACGGGGTTTTGATCACTCCCGGCGGAACGGGCGATCTGGTGACCAACGCCGAGTATGAGAATTTTGAGCTGCGCTTCGATTGGAAAATCGAAAAGGGGGGAAACAGTGGGGTGTTCTACTACATCATTGAGGATCCAAAGCACAAAACCACCTACGAAACTGCCCCCGAGTACCAGTTGATTGATGACATGGGTTACCCCGCTCCGCTCAAAGAGGTACAGAAATCGGGGGCCAATTATGACATGATCGCCCCTAATCCCTTGGCCGCCAAACCCCCGGGCGAGTGGAACGCGGGCCGGATCGTGGTCAACAATGGCCGGATCGAGCACTGGCTCAATGGCACCAAAGTGGTTGCCTATACTTATGGTGACGATGCGTGGAAGAAAACCGTCGCGGCCAGCAAATTTGCCAAATGGGGCTACGCTACTCCCCACCTCAAGGGCAAAATTGGCTTGCAGGATCACGGCGATCCGGTCAGTTTCAAAAATATCAAGCTCAAAGTATTGCCCACCAATGTGGCCAAATAGCTGAAAATGGGGCAATCACAACTTTCACCACTCGACGATCTGCCTGACCAAACCCCGCCCGAAGCCATAAATCCCGAAGGGGTGGACCCGACCGACGCCGGCGAAACCGAGCCTCCCGTTTGGGGCATTTTTTTGCCGGAAGATTCAGGGGGAGAAGTGAACACTAGCGGGAGTGCGTGCGGACTGGGGTGGAAACCAGTCGACCATCGCCAAGAGGGCACGTGAAAAGGCAAGTAGGCCCAGTTCAAGCGAACTGGGCCTATGGGTCAAATTACAAAATTTCGATGCGCTTCGTGGCTTTGGCTTGCGCAGCAACCGGCTTGGGGAGGTTTACTTTCAAGATGCCATCGGTGTAGGCCGCCCCCACTTTGTCCACCTCCACGTTCTTGGGCAAAGCAAACGACCGTTGAAACGAGTGATAGCCAAATTCTTTGCGGTGATATTTCCCCTCCGCTTCTTTCTCATCGGTCTTGGTTTCTTTCTGGGCCGAGATTTTCAAAAAGTCATTTTCTACTTCCAAGTGAAAATCCTCTTTGTTCAGCCCCGGAGCGGCGAGTTCGATCTCGTACGCGACATTGGTTTCGCGGATGTTCACCGCTGGTACCGGCCCGCGAAAGTTGGCGGCTGAATGATCGGGCAAGTTGCCAGTGAACAGGTTATCAAAGACCTGATCGATGGCTGGGAACAACACATTGAAGGGTTTATAGGGCGAGAGTGCCATTTTGATAAACAGTTTTAGTGAAACATAAACTTGATGTTTCCGTTTGTTTCAAACCCTATTCCAAGCAGTTAAATCGGTGGTTTTGCCCTACTTTTTCTGTTAATTTGTCAATTTTGACCCGCAAAAACGGATAAGAAAATGTCAAAATTGTAGTTTTTTGAACTTTTTAAACTGACAAATTGCAACGCTGCGATTGGTTGGGCCGGGCAATGTATTTGTTGGTCGGCTGATATCAAGGCATCCGGTTGTCCAACAGGTAGGAATAAAACAGCACGTGGGCCAACTGCTGCAAGATGGGGGCATTGTTGCCCTGGTTGAACTGGTGCTGCTTGGCCATGTCGCGCCAGGCCGGGGGCAGGCAGTCCACCCGGCTCACCATGCCATCGTCTGGTCCGGGCGTGGCAAACTTGGTGTCCACGCCCACGGTGGCCAGCCGAATGAAACACATGGGGCAAGGCTCGGCGGAGCTGTACACCATCAGGCCGGGTTTGTAAATATATTTGTGGCGATGTTGTTTAAATTTCTTTTGTTCCTCAAAATCGTTGAGCAGGGTCATCTCGGCGTGAAGGTCGGAGCGAAACTCGGTCAACTGCGAGTTGTGCGCCCCGTGGAGGATGTTTCCTTGTTGATCCACAATCACGGCCCCGATGCCATAACCGCCTTTCTGGACGCTGATCAGGGCTTGGCGCACACTTTCTTTGGCATATTTATCGTCGGGATAGGCTGGATTGGGTTGGTAATTGTCCAAGAACTGCTCGATCTTGGACAAGATAGTTTTGACATCATCGGTGGCCAAAATCCCGCAGGGGAGCGACACCAGTTTGTTGATCAGCGTTGCGCGATCGCGGGTCACAAAATCGAATTCGGCGGGTTGGTCTTGGCCTTGGCCAATGGTGGAGAAACGCAAGAAAATCACCCAAAACACAAGCAGTTTTTTCATGGTCAATAGTCAATGTGGGCAATCGGGCAAAATGGCCGATCACGCGCAAAGTTGTCTATCTTTATTTGTTTTTAAATGTTTAATCTTGGCTTTTTAATCTTGAAATCATGAAAATGAAACCTGTTATGTGGGCAGTTGTCTGGTTATTGGCCATTTGCGCATTCCAAAACAGTTGGGCCCAAGGCTCCGCGAAAGGCAAAGTGCTGGAGGGGCGCGTACTCAAAAGCACCATCTTGGGTCGCGATGTCCGCTACTCCGTGTATCTTCCACCCGATTATGAACTTTCCGATCGGCGCTATCCCGTCACTTATCTGCTCCACGGATACACCGATGATGAGACTGGCTGGCTGCAATTTGGGGAGGTCAACCGCTATGCCGATGCTGCCATTGCCACGGGCGAGATCCCGCCGATGATCATCGCCATGCCCGATGGGGGCGTAGCGTGGTACATCAACAGTTTTGACGGCCAAACCAAATACGAAGATTTTTTCATCAAGGAATTTTTGCCGCATATCGATGCCACCTACCGCACCCGGACCAAGCGCAACTACCGGGCGGTGTCGGGCCTGAGCATGGGGGGTTATGGATCGCTGATCTATGCCCTGAAATACCCCGATTTGTTTGCTGCCTGTGGGGCTTTGAGCGCGGCAGTGCGCACCGATACCGAGGTGGAAACTACCCCGGCCGACCGCTACGAAGGTGTTTTTGGGATTTTGTATGGCAAGAATTTGGTGGGGAAGGCCCGCCTAAACGAGGCTTGGTACCGAAACTCAGTGCTAAAACTGGTGGAAACCGCCAAAGTGGAGGATCTGAAAAAGGTTCGGTGGTGGATCGACTGTGGCGATGGCGATTTCTTGATCCGGGGCAACCTTAAACTGGCCGAGGGGCTGGTGGATCGGGGAGTGCCCTACGAATTCCGGATCCGCGATGGGGTCCATGATTGGACGTACTGGCGCACGGGCATTGTGGATGCGCTGCGCTTTATTGGGGTGAGCTTTCGGCAATAACAAAAAAAGCGACCGAAAAACCGGTGAAGGTTCTTCGGTCGCTTTGCTTCTTTTGGCTTACTTCTCGAACACTGCGTTCAAGGTAAGTTCGATGTAGAAAGCTTTATCCAACCACTGAACCGCACTTTTGAATAAGTGCAGTTCATAGTTGAGCGATTCCCATATCTGTTACGTCTTTGGCGTTAGTAAATTTTATTGTGGTTTCATTTTATCGTGTAACTCACATTGCGTCCGTTTCCCAGTTTTTCGATGAGCCCTTTACTGAGCAACTCTGACAAAATACGTTTCACTGTTGGCGCAGGTATCGCTAATTTTTCGGCAATTCCTCCCGACTGAATGTTCGGGCGGTTTTGAATAATTGTAAAAATTGATTTTTCCTTAGGCGAAAGCTGGGCTTCCAAACCTCCTTTTTGCAATTTCTTCATTAGTTGTAATTGAATATTTGACAAGCTTCTCAAGAAGAACTGCATCCAAAGGGTTACATCTTCATTGGGGCGCTGTGCCTGACAACTTCTGAGAACATGATAATATTCGCTTTTTCGGTTTTCAATTTCATGCTCAAAACTTACATATTGTATCCATTTATATCCGCTCTTGAGCAACAAAAACGCTGAAATCAAGCGGCTCAGCCTACCGTTTCCGTCTTGGAAAGGGTGAATGCTCAAAAAATCATAGACAAAAGATGCTACTTTGACTAGCGGGTGTACCTCTGTTTCGGAATGATACCAGTTGAGCAACTGCCTTATGGCATCTTCGGTGGCGAATCCGGCTTCAGTAGTTTGGAAAATGACGTGTCGTGTACCGTCGGGAAATGCGGCTTCAACTGCGTTGCTATGCACTTTATAGTTGCCTTTGTGCCATTCGTCTTTGACACTATATTTCATCAAACTATTATGTAAACTTTTGATATGGCTTTCAGTAAGGTCAATGTCCTCGTAAGCTTGCGAAATCAACTCAAGCACTTCAAAGTAACCGACGACTTCCTGCGAATCTCTATCGACGAGTTTTGTAATGTCAATTTTTTGAAGCAACGCATCAACTTCATCATCGCTCATTTTGTTGCCTTCAATGCGGTTTGAAGCCCCAACGCTTCTCACGGTAGCAATGCTTTTCAACTCTTTGAGGCTCTGCCCTTCTTTTCGTTCAATGGTTGTCCAATTTGCATCAAAACGGTCTATCTCACTGATTAATTTAACGAGTTTCCAATCAATATTCAGTTTAAAAGTATGTACTGCGTTGTCCATTTTGATACGGTTTGATACGCAAATATACGATTGCAATTTGAAACCATTCACACAAAATGATACGATTTGATACGCTTAGGATTGATTGCGATACAAAAAAGTCATTTTCTAGTTGCGGGGTTGTATTGTAGGTGCTGCGCCATGGGCGATCACTGGTGCCTCAAAGTTGGTAAACGTTGGGGTTGCACCGGGTGGACCACGAGGCATAGGCTGGAGCAAGTGCCCAAATCTATGGTGCAGGAGCGTTGTATTTGGGCTTTTTATGCCAAAAGCCCGGCCGGGCAGGGGTGCCCACACTCAGCTTACAGGCTTTCTCGCCAAAAATCACCTGAAGGGTGTCTCGCTCGCATATACGCAACAATGCCCTCGCCAGCAAGCGTCGGGTGAAAAAGGGGGATGTGAAAGGGCGGAAGACGGAACGGAAAAGAATCTGCAAACCGATCCACCTTGGCCTGCCACAAAAAAAGAGCAAGCCAAACTACTGGCCTGCTCCTTTGCTCTCAAATCTCGCTTGCTTACTTCTCAAACACTGCGTTCAAAGTAAGTTCGATGTCGTCATAGATCATTTTGTCGCCGAGGTTTTCAAAGAAAGAACCGGAACGGAACTTGATGTCCCACTGAGTACGGTTGATTTTGAAAGCCGATACGGCAGTCATTTTTTTGCCGGCAGTCGTTACATCGGCATCCAAGCTAATGGGCTTGGTAATGCCTTTCAGGGTCAAATCGCCCTCGATCTGGTATTTCTCGGCGGAGCCAGACTTGCCCTTAGCGGTCACTTTTTTGATGGCAAAAGTACCAGTGGGGTTGTTGGCTACCGAAAAGAAATCGTCCGACTTCAAATGGCCCAAAAACTTGGCGTTGGTGCCCGCATCGGTCAGATCTTCACACACGATGGTGGTCATGTCGATCACAAAAGAACCGCCGGTTATTTTTCCGCCCTTCACTTCCAAAGTTCCCTCTTTTACTCCGATGGTGCCGTTGTGCTGGCCAGTCACTTTTTTGCCCACCCAACCCACTTTGCTCTTCGCTGCATTGATTTTGTAGGTTTCCAGTGGCGCTTTGCTCACGAAGGAAAATATCAAGAACAAGAGCCCTAGGCTTAGAATGAAAGATTTTTTCATGTTTTTGCGATTTTAAATTTTACAAAGTTGATGTTAGTGCAGCATATAAACAAAAAATCTATGTTAAGGTTTGTGAAATCAATGTTTAAACATTGATTTTCCGGAGGGATGCGCCGTTTTCCGGGAAATGAACGTGAACCCGAGGGGAGTGGCCTGCATCGTTGGCCGGTGGGCAAGGTGGTTTTGAAATTGAGTATGGCCACGATCAAGCGGGTCAAACGCAGCGTAGCCCATGGGTGGGGTCTGCCACTGGCTACGCCGCTCACCCTAGGGGCAGTTGATCCCGCAAATAGGGGCAGACCTTGCACCAAAGCAGGATTGTTGGTAACTTGCCTTGGGAAGGAACGCCAAACTTTCTCATTTCGTCCTCCGGCAAAAGTGGGGGCGATCCTTGCAAATGCGCAGATACCAACCATTTTTCCGTTCGGCCCAAGGGGGCCTATTACCATGCACCGTAGAAATTTTTTGCTGACACTTTCCGCGCTCGGCCTTTCGTGGGCTCCCAAACCCAAACCGCTCAAATTGGCTTTTTCAACCTTGGGCTGCCCGGACTGGTCTTGGCAAGCGGTCTTGCAAAATGCGGCGGCCCTTGGTTATCAGGGCATTGAGCTAAGGGGGCTGGGCCCTGAACTGGACTTGCTCAAAAGTGAAGTTTTCTCGCCCAGCAACTTGCCGGCCAGCCTTCGCCAGTTAGATGACAATGGATTGAAAATCGTCAATCTGGGTTCTTCGGCCAATCTCCACTTTCACGACGCCGGCAAACGGCGGGAGCAGTTGGACCAAGCCAAACGCTACATCGATTTGGCCGAAAAGCTGCATTGCCCGTTTGTCAGGGTGTTTCCCAACCACCTGCCGAGCGAATTTGCCAAAGCCGCCACGCTCGACAAAATCGCGACTGCGCTCAGTGAATTGGGAAAATATGCCCAGGGCAGCAAGGTTAAAGTATTGCTGGAAACCCACGGCGATGTCGTGAAAACGGACGATTTGCTCACCATCATGCAGGCCGCCGAAGGCAAGCACATTGGGCTGATCTGGGATTTTTTCAACATGTACATCATTACCCGCCAAAGCCCCACCGCGATGTTTGCCGCGCTCAAAAAGTACATCCACCACGTGCACCTCAAAGATGGCATTTTGCAAGCCGATGGCTCGTTCAGGTACGTCTCCATGGGCGCGGGCAATGTGCCCCTGGCCGAGGCAGTGGCGGTGCTCAAAGAAAACCGTTACCAGGGCTATTACAGTTTTGAGTGGGAAAAACGTTGGCATCCGGAAATCGCCGGCCCAGAACAGGCCTTCCCCGATTTTGTAAAATACATGCGGCCCTCCTGAGCCAGCCACTTGGGGGCTGGCTCGGCGTCCTGGGCCATTGGTGGCCATTTTCCGTAGCCCAGAGATTGGCTGCCCAAAAACTTGAACTTTGGGCGGGTTTTCCTATATTGGCCCCCGAAAACAACACCCGACCAAGACCATTCTGGCAACCATGCAAAAGGAAACCCTCAGCCTTGCGGATAAGCTCAACGCCGTCGAGGAGTACGAACGGCAGCCCGTCCCGGCCAATAAAGTAAAATCTTTCCGTAGTTTCATTGGCATGGTGGCGGGCGAGCACATCGCGGGGACCGAATTTGTGATCGGGCCGCTGTTTGTCCTGCACGGGGCCGGGGCGGCCGACATCTTTATTGGGTTGTTTGTCGGCAATGTCTTGGCTACCCTAAGTTGGGCCTTGATCTGTGCCCCGCTGGCCGTCAAAACCCGCCTGACCATCTTTTACCAATTGGAAAAAATCTGTGGCGTGGGCTTGGTATCGATCTACAACGCGATCAACGGGCTCCAGTTTTGTGTGCTCGCGGGCAGCATGGTGGCCGTCTCCGCCACGGCGGTCGGGCTGGCGGTGGACATGCCCATGCCCGGCCTGACCGACATCTACCCCAATAGCGTGGGTTGGGTGCTGGTGGTACTGGGGATCGGGTCGGTGATTGCCGGAGTGGCCGTTTTTGGCTATGATCAGGTGGCCCATTTCTCTACAATATGTGCCCCGTGGATGCCCCTGGTTTTTGTGGCGGCGGCAGTGGCGGTGCTGCCCCAACTGGGCCTCACCTCGATCGACGGGTTTTGGCAAGTGGCCACCGAGAAAATCTGGACGGGAGTGCCGGCGGCCGGGCAAAGCAAATACACCCTTTGGCACATCATCGCTTTTGCTTGGCTGTGCAACACCTCGATGCACATCGGGCTGGCCGATATGTCCATTTACCGCTATGCCAAGCACCCTTGGTACGGTTACGCCTCGGCGGCGGGGATGTTCATCGGCCACTACATGGCGTGGATCGCCTCGGGGATCCTGTGCGCGGTGGCCCTGCAAAGCGGCAACCCCAATCCTTCCCCCGGCCAGATCGCGTTTGGGAGTGCAGGCTGGGCGGGCATTTTGTGCGTGGTGATTGCGGGCTGGACCACGGCCAACCCCTGCATTTATCGGTCGGGGCTGGCCCTCCAAGCCCTTTGGCCCTCGGCCCGCCGCTGGAAAACCACTTTGGCCGTTGGCCTGCTGGCCACTTTAATGGCCTGCTTTCCGGGGGTGGTGAGCAAGCTGGATCAGTGGCTGGCGGTGTATGCCCTCATTGCCACGCCCATCGGGGCCATTATTTTGGTGGATGTGTGGCTGTTTCCCAAACTGGACCTGCCCAGCAACTGGGCCGCAAAAACGGGCGGCAACTTTAATTGGGTGGCGGCCATTACGTGGATTTTGGCCGTGGCGGCCGGCTATGCCATTTACCAAGCCTACGGTTTTGATTTTTACTTCTTCGTGGCCATGCCCGCGTGGGTGGTGGCCATTGTGGTGTACATTGGGCTGGCCAAACTGCGGGCCGGGGCCAGTGGCTAACGCTGGCTATTTGGTGCTTTTGACGTAGCGCAGTCCCCGGTTTTTCAGTTTGATCCGATAGATGCCCGTTTGGCAAGTGGCGTACAGCGTCCGCCCGTCGTTTCCGCCCCAGCCGACATTGGCGGCAATTTCGGCAAATTGGATCGCCCCGAGGTACTCGCCCGCCGGGGTGAACACCATCACGCCGTCGGGCCCAGTTCCGTAAACATTGCCCTTGACATCGACCTTCATGCCGTCCATGTGCCCGGATCCATTGATTCCCGAGGCATCAAAAAACACCTTTCGGCTTTTTGCCGTTCCATCCGCATTGAGTTGGTAGCTGTACCATTTTTTGGTCATGTCGGCCACGTAGAGGGTCTGCCCATCGGGGGAGAGGGCGATCCCGTTCGGTTTGACCAGCGTGCTGTCCAGGACGTGCACCTGCCCGTTGGCCCATCGGTAAACCCCGTTGTAGGCGATTTCCCGCAGAGGTTTGTCGCTGTTTTTTTCCAGTCCCCATGATGGATCGGTGAAATAGATCGTCCCGTCTTTCCGGCAAACCACATCGTTGGGGCTGTTGAAACGTTTTCCGTTCACCTTGGCGGCCAAAACAGTTTGCTGGCCGTCCGGGCCTTGGCGCACCAATTGCCGGTTCCCGTGCTGGCAAAGCAGCAGTTGTCCGGTTTGGTCATAGCCCAGCCCGTTGGTCCCGATTTCACCAGTGGGGGAACCGGCCCCGGTGTAACCGCTTTTCTCCAGAAAAACTTGGGCTTTGCCCGTGGCATCGAGTTGGTAGATCCGGTTGGCGGGAATGTCGCTAAATATCAGAAAACCACTCGAATGCCACAGCGGCCCTTCGGTGAAGAGGAACCCGCTGGCCACCTTTTCGGGCCGGGCATCGGGGTGCACTATCTTGTTGAACGCTTTGCGCAGCCGAGTGATTTTGCCCGCCTCGTTGGATTGGGCCGTGGCCGCATTGTCCAAGAAAAAACAAATAAGTAGTGTTGGCAATAAGTATCTCATTTTCACTTTTGGTTGGTGGTGTGGCTGATCAATGGGTAAAAGTTAGGGTTGGTCAATCAAGCAATTTTATTTTCTGCTTATTCTGCCAAAAATGAAAAGCGGTCTCATTAATGACCATGCTAGTTTTCAATCCATTGGTTGGCTAAATAACTAGTTTACTGTAAAAGATCGCCGCCATTGGATTTCTGTTTTGGAATGGGGCCAATACTTCAAACAACTAGTTATTTGGCTTTGGGCAGTTCCCGAATGTTGTATTCTTGGATCAGGGGCGGATTTTCCGGGCTTAGAGTAAAGCTGACTTCAATATCGGCTTTTTCGCCCACTAGCACAAACGCCCCGCGCAGGTTGTTTTCGGGGATCAACTCGCCCACCTTCAGAATTTTGCCGGCTTTGGCGAAAATTGCCGTGGCTTCTTGCCGCAGTTGATCGGGAAAATAGTCCAAAAAGAAGTTTTCGGCGAAAATCGCTTGGGCCGGTGCATTGTTCCAGTCGGGGAGCAAGCCCACCAACTCATTTTTTCGCTGGTTGAGGATGGCCGAAACTGCCAGTGGCTGGGGCTGGAGCTTGGCGGCGGTCACCAGCTTGTCGATCAGCAACCGGTTCAGCGAGCTGGCGGGGGCATAGGTCAAGTTGCTGAACGACACGATGCCAATGCCGTAATCGGGCAGCATGTTCCAATTGCTGCCAAAACCGGGCAGGCCACCGCTGTGCCCCACCGACACTTTTTGGTCGCAGTCCTTGGCCCAGCGCAACCCATAGCCGTAAGCCGTCACCAGCGGACAAGGCTGCCCGTTGGCCCCGACTGCACCGGGGTTGAGGGTGCTGAAATTTACCCCTTGGTGCATCTCGCGCAGGGAACTCCGCTTGATAACGGGGTTTTCTGGATCGTTGCGCGCGGGCCACGCCGCCAAATGCAGGCCCACATATTTGCTAAAGTCCTCTACCGAGGTGAGCAGGCCGCCCATGGCCCCATAAGCCCCATCGCCCAGCATGGGCTGTTCCACCCATTGGCCATTGAGCCACCGATAGCCGTGGGCCAACTGCCCGGCGGGGACTTTGGCATAGTCCCAATAAGTGCTGGTCATGCCCAAAGGGGTGAAGATTTTTTGCTGCGTGTAGGTTTGATAGGGCTGGCCCGACACTTTGGTGATGATATAACCCAGCATGGCAAACCCCATGTTGCTGTATTCGTAAGCTACGCCGGGGGCATTGGAAAAGGAAATGCCCTTTTTGAACATGGCCAACATGGTTTGGTCACTGATGGCCAGTTGGCGGTCGCCCCAGGGATTGTCCTCGGGGAAGCCCGCCGCGTGGGTCAGCAAGTGGCGAATGGTCATTTCGGGGGCATCGCTGGTCAGTCGCTGGCCCTTGACCTCGGGGATATACTGCCAAACGGGGTCATCCAGTTTTAGCTTCCCCGCATCGCGGAGCTGCAAAATGGCCAGTGCCGCCACGCTTTTGGTCATGGAAGCGATCCGATACACCGACTGGCCGTTGGCCGCGTTTTTCTTGGTCAAATCAAGCTCGCCGGTAGTGAAAGTGTGGATCAGTTTTCCGTCAACGATGAGGCCCACCACCAAGCTGGGCAAGTGGTGCAGGGCCACATACTCCCGGCACATGGAATCCAGGGCGGGCAGGGCCGTTCTTAGGTGACCGACCCGGTCGCTTTGGCTTTGGGCCGACACTCCGGGGGCTGCCACCACTAGACAGCTAAAAATCAGGAAACTAACGCGGAAAAAGTCTTTCATGTGGGTACGAGACGCCAACAATTTGGTGAAGTGATAATAGTTTAAAACTTGATTTTCCATAATTTAAGCATCGGTTTTGGGCTGATCGATCTTGGGCGCTGCTTAGCCAACGGTCAGCTTGCGGTACATTAACAGCAATCTCTCACCAGTGGGGCCGTCGCCGGCCTTTTGCCAAGCACACGGCGCGGGGAAAACCGGGCAGTGCCCAGTCATTCCCTCTTGATTGGCGGTGCTGGGCCGGGGCATTTCCCAAATCTACAAAAAAACCGTCACTCCACCAAGGCAAGGTGCGGTGAAATGTGCTCGCTGCCAATTTGCCCAAAGCCGGGTGATCAGCGCCCTACCCCCTGATCCCAATCAGGGCGACCATCCGGCCCGAGGCGGGCCCTTCGGCCCGGTAAGAAAAATAGTCGGCGTTGTGGAGCACGGTGCAATGCGGCGAAACTCCGATCTGGGCCGGGGGCACACCGGCGTCGATCAATTGTTGGCGGTTGGCGGCTTTCAAATCCACTTTGTATTTGGCGGTTTGGGCGTCCCATTGTTTGTGCGGTTCGGCAAACTGCACCGCCACTTCCTCGCCTACTTCGAAGGCCTTGGGGCCAATGCACGTACCGATATAAGCGTGGCAGTCGCGGGGCTGGGTGCCCAACTGGGCGGTCATTGCGGCCAGGGTATTGGCCACCACTCCACCCACCGTGCCGCGCCAGCCTGCGTGGGCAGCTCCCACTGCCCGGGTGCGGGAATCATAGATCAAAACGGGCGTACAGTCCGCCACAAACACCGCCAAGAACAAACCGGGTTGATCGGTGATCAGGGCATCGCAGTTGGGCAGGGGGCCAGGCGCAACGACCCGGACTACCACCGAGCCGTGGACTTGCTGGGCAAAAACTACCCGATCGGGGGCGATGTTGAGCTGGCGGCAAAAAATCTGGCGGTTTTCTAGCACCCGATCCGGATTGTCCCCGCTC
>JAYUVL010000290.1:0-3555 GCA_043754075.1 Cytophagales bacterium
GTCCGGCGTGAACGGGAGGCGGACGGCATGCGGTTCGTGGTGGCGATCGTGTTGATGTGCGCTCTGGCGGCCCCCGCGGGTGCGGCCAGGTGTTGATCCGGCCGGTGACCCGCATGAGCAAACGGAGGCGGGCGGGTGAGGCGGGGCTGATCAGTACGTCCTCCAGCGCAAAATCGCGCAGGATGATTTGGGGCGAGGGCCGCCGGTTGGCCTTCACTGGGCCTTTGCCCTCGTTGTAGGTGGAGAGCAACGCGCCCAAATCGGCGTTGGTCACAAAACTGGTGGGGTAGATCTGGCCCAGTGCCAAATAGGAGTTGTTCCGTTCCGTGTCGTCGACTTGCTGGGTGTGGTTGATCTCGGGCCGGAGGCTGGCATCGGTGCCGGCCAGGATGGCCATGCGCTTGCCCCGGGCGTTCTCGTTGGCGTTGATGGTCAAGAAATAATAGGCCCGAAAAAATTCGTACAGCCCAAAATTGGGCAGGGTGTAGTTGTTGGGTTCGGCAAAGAGGGCGCGGGCCAGGTCGCCACTGTTGCGCCGGCCATAGAACTCGACGTAGTCTTGGGGATCAAAGCGGCCATCGGCTTCACCCACCACGGTAATGGCCATTTCCTTGCCCCGGAAAAAGAGTTGTAGGCGGCGCGGATCGGCCGTGTTCACGGGCACACCCGCGTTGAGCAGTTGTTGGTAGGAGATCCGGTAAATGCCCTCGTTGTCGATCGGGATTTTCCAGTGCGGTTGGTTATAGTTGATCCACTCGTTGCCGAAGACTGGGCTCTGTCCCGGCTGGGCAACGGCAAACTGCCCCAGGGCCCAAATGAGCAGGATTGAGAATAGTCCTAGTTTTTTCATCATTGAAAAGTTAAAAGTGCTGGTTTGTTGGTTTATTTTTTGCTGGCCTTGCCCGTAAAACTGCCTTTGACCGAGAAAATGTGCGAATACATGACGGCATCGGAGCGCATTACATTGGTCATGGCATAGTCAATACTGAATTGCAAGATATTGAATCCAATGCCAAAACTGGGCTGCAGTTCGGTGTAGAAACTGCGGTCCAGTTGTTGAAGGCGCTGAAAATTGCCAATGCCCCCTCGCACAAAAACGGTCTTCTTGAAATCCACTTCGGCCCCCGCCTGAAAATCGCCGGAGAGGAACGAAGTGCGCAGGAAAGTATTGCGCTTGCCATCGAAGGTGAACGTGAGCCCGGTGGTGAGCAACAATCCCACATTTTTGCCAAACTGGATTTCACGGGCGGCTTCCACAATGGCACGGGGCAGGGTGACCTCGATGGCGTTCTCGCTGATCTTGTTGTTGGTCCGCGAAAAAACACTGGCGATGGTTTCGGTATTGTAGTTCCAGATGTTGAAAGTGCCCGTTATGTCGCGGCCCATGGCCCCAAAGTGCCACTTGCCCCGGGTGAGCTGGGCGCCCACATCGAGGCCAAAGCCCCAAGCCGAGGCGAAAGCTCCGGCCGATCGGTGGATGACCTTAAAGTTTGTCCCGGCCCGCAGGCCCTTGATCAGGGTGCTCTCGCGGGCATACGAAAACAGAAAAGCGTAAGAAGCTTCCGAAAACGAACCTACGTTATTATAATTGATATTGCCCACATTATCGATCAGGAACCGGGTATCGGGAATGTTGTCGATCCCCATGCGGATCACCGAAAAAGCAATGGCCCCGCTCTCGTCTAGCTTGGTGGCAAAACCGCCGTAGTCGTAATTGGCAATCCCGCCAAAGTACTCTGCGTGCATGAGCGAAGCTTGGTATTTATCCTTGATGCGGATCAGGCCGGCTGGGTTCCAGTAGGCTGCCGTCACGTCGTTGGCCACCGCCGTGTAGGCTTTGGACATCCCCAAGGCGCGTGCGCCCACGCCAATGGCCAGAAATTCATTGCTGTAGGCTGGCGCATCCACGTTTTGGGCCTGTACCAAAGAGGCGCTGAGCCAGCAGCAGAGAATGAGTAAGTTGTGTTTGTGCATACGAAGAAAGAAACATTTGACGCTTTTTAACTATCAAATAGAACGCACTTTTGTGATCCAGCCACAAATTGCGGCCAAATAGGTTGGCATAAAAAAGGCAAATGTGTTGATTTGGCCTGCTTAACATTGTTTCCGGGAGATAAATCTTACATCGACTCTAAGACAATGCAATTGACCGAGAGGGGTAAAAGACGGCCTGCGATCCCAGCAAGATCAAGCCGCTCGGCTGCGATAATATTGTAAACTGGCCACCAGTTGGGCCTCGGTGAGGGGAACATCAAAAACAGCCTCACCCACCGATTGGAGCAGGCTGGCCAAGATCACTTGGCCTTCATTTTTCTTGTCTTGCCGGGCCAACCGGGCCATGGCGGGCAGTTCAGCCTCGGGCAGCTCGGCGCGGCCATAGATTTGGATGATATACTGTTCAATGGCCCACAGATCGCGCTCCGGCAACAGGCCCAGTTGAACCGAGAGCCAAGCTTCGGCCACCATGCCCACGGCGATGGCTTCGCCGTGGAGCAGCCGCTGGGCGGCCGGGCAGTTGACCAAAAACCAACTTTCCACCGCATGGCCCACCGTATGGCCAAAGTTGAGGATTTTGCGCAGGCCCTTTTCGGTCGGATCCAGGGCCACCACCCGCTCTTTGATCGCAATGGAATGGGCCACAGTTTCGGGCCAGAACTGCTGGTGCAGCGGGGCGAGGCTCAGCACTTCCCACGCGGCCCGGTCGGCGATGAGCCCATGTTTGATCACCTCGGCAAAGCCCGAACGCAGTTCGCGATCGGGTAAAGTGGCCAACAAACATACATCAACCAATACAAAGCGCGGTACTTGGAAAACACCCAAGTGGTTTTTGAATCCCCGAAAGTCGATTCCCAGCTTGCCGCCCACGCTGGCATCCACTTGGGAGAGCAGTGTGGTGGGGATCTGGACAAAGTCGATCCCCCGCTTGTAGGTGGCAGCGCAGAACCCACCCATGTCCCCGATGACCCCGCCGCCCAAGTTGAGCAGCACCGACTTGCGGTCAAAATGGTGATGGGTAAGCGCATCCCAGATCAGTTCACAAGTGCCCAAATGTTTGTGCTCTTCTCCCGCCGGAATCTCGATCAATTGGTGGGCGGGCAACCAAAGCTGCACCAATGGGTAGCAGTGCGCTTTGGTGTGCTGGTCGACCAGCACTGCCATTTGGGTCCATGATGGCAGCTTGGCCAGAGCGGTTTGGATTGGTTCGATAAGGATAGTAGATGACATTTCTTGCATAAAGGTTAGAAAGATTTTCAATGATGGCGTTTCGGGCCGGTGGCCAATCAGCGGTGGTTGAGCCTCACTGGGTTTTCAGCCATTTTACTTTTTCATTTGGCCGGTTGGGCTGGTCAATACCAAGCAGTTGCGCAGCGCAGAGTGTCCCCGGGCTCCAATGGTTTTTGGGCAAAGGTAGGTGCATGATTGGTAAAGTGGTGCATTTGCCCGGTCCAGTTGTTGCCCAAAACGGAAACCAAAAACCCCTTTGCCAAAAAAATGCAAAGGGGCTTTTTAGCCATTCAATGATTAAAATGCTTATTCGTAGATGCGAGCTTTGCA
>JAYUVL010000291.1:0-2077 GCA_043754075.1 Cytophagales bacterium
GACGCCCACCAGTCGCTGCTGGCCACCCGTGTGCGCACCATCGATATGCTGCGGGTGGCCGAGAGCTACGCCAAGCTCAACCCCCAGGTGTTTTCGGTGGAATTATGGGGGGGGGCCACCTTCGATGTCGCCATGCGGTTTCTCAAGGAATGTCCTTGGGAGCGCCTCCGCCGGTTCCGCCGGGCCATGCCCAACTTGCTGTTTCAGATGCTGTTGCGCGGGGCCAATGCCGTGGGCTACAAATCTTACCCCGAAAATATAGTGGAAACCTTTGTGGAGCAATCTTGGAAAAACGGCATTGATGTGTTCCGGATCTTTGATTCGCTCAACTGGATCGACGCCATGAAAGTGAGCATCCGCGCGGTTCGCGAGCGCACCGAAGCCCTGGCCGAGGGCTCCATCTGCTACACTGGCGAGATCATGGATCCCCACAACAAGAAATATACCCTCCAATATTATTTGGACATGGCCCGTCAACTGGAAGATCTGGGGGTGCATATCTTGGCCATCAAGGACATGGCTGGCCTGTTAAAACCCTATTCGGCGGAAATCTTGGTGAGCGAGCTCAAAAAAGTGGTTGATTTGCCCATCCATTTGCACACCCACGACACGGCGGGCATCCAGTCGGCCACGTTGCTCAATGCGATTGGTGTCGGGGTCGATGTGGTCGATGTGGCCCTGGCTTCCATGTCGGGCCTGACCTCCCAGCCCAACTACAACTCCCTGTTGGCGGCGCTCCAACACCACCCTCGGGGCGAGCCCCACAACTTGGAAGCCCTGAACCAGTTCAGCAATTATTGGGAGGACACCCGCGAATATTATTTTCCATTTGAATCGGGCTTGAAAGCCTCCACTGCCCAAGTCTATGAAAACGAGATTCCCGGCGGGCAATACTCCAATTTGCGGCCCCAGGCCATTTCCTTGGGGGTGGGTGATAAATTTGAACAAGTCAAGAAAAATTACGCTGCCGCTAATCAACTTTTTGGTGATATTGTCAAAGTGACCCCCAGCTCCAAAGTGGTGGGGGACTTGGCCATTTTCATGACCGCCAATCAACTCTCCGCCGAAGATATTTTGGTGAAGGGCAGCACGTTGGCCTTCCCCGATTCGGTCAAGGAAATGCTGCGCGGCGATTTGGGCCAGCCTCCCGGCGGTTGGCCCCACGAACTGATCAGGGCGGTGCTCAAGGACGAAGTGCCTAGCACGGCCGTTCCGGGCAGCGAACTGCCCCCGGTGCCCATGGCCGAAGAGTTTGAGGAGTTTAAGCAGAAATTTGTGGCCAATGGATACCAGAACGAATATCCATTTACCGATTACCTGTCCCACAAAATGTATCCCAAGGTCTTTGAGGATTTCCACAATGAGCGCAACAAATACGGCGATTTGTCGGTCATTCCCACTCCGGTATTCCTGTACGGGATGAAGGACCGCGACGAAGTGCTGATCCAGTTGGGGCAGGGCAAATCAATCGTGGTTCGGCTGTTGGCCGTGTTCAAAACCGATCCCATGGGCATGGCCACCGTATCCTTTGAACTGAACGGCCAAACCCGCCGGGTGGCCGTGCGTGACCGGTCGGTCAGGGTGGTGCGCCAAGAAAACCGGAAAGCCAAGGCCAACGGGGAGATCGGTAGCCCGTTACAGGGCAAACTGGCCAATATACTCGTCAAAAAGGGCGATTCGGTGGCGGCCAATGCGCCGCTGTTCACCATCGAGGCCATGAAAATGGAAAGCACCATCACCGCCCCCCGCGACGGCACCATCTTGGAAGTGGTGTTGGCCAAGGGCAGCATGGTGGAGCAGGACGATCTGGTGATTGTGGTCGGGTAGGGGGCAACCCCATTTGGACGGCTTTGCGAAAACGAATAACCTTGCGCAAACCGTATGCGTGCACACTGTGCGGATGAACTGCCAGACTAAACGCACTATATTTTTCTACATATTTGAGTAAAAAAGCCCATGTCCTGCCCGTTATAGGATCATATAGCCGAAATTCCCGAGTTTAGAAGACAGAACAAGAATTTCACCCACTCCCTGACCGACATCCTGGTATTGAGTATTTGTGCAGTCTTCAATGGAG
>JAYUVL010000292.1:0-9916 GCA_043754075.1 Cytophagales bacterium
TGAACCCAAAGTCGGTGAAGGGGTTGACGTAGCGCCCCTCGCTGGCCAGTTCTGGCTGCACTCCCGGCAAAGCCTTCGCTTTCTTTTTCATCAAACAAAGATAGAAAAAAAGTGCCAGTAAATGGGCCAGTTTGATCGAAGAGCCATGACTAAAGTCAGTGAGTGCGGAACCCACATTTGCTGGTAAGGCTGGCTTTTTTCTGGGGCATCACAAAAACGGTTCTAGTGCTTAATTGCTGCCATTGGGTTTGGTGGTTTTGGGCTTTTCACCAGGTTTGGCACCAGCGGGCTGCTGGCCACCACCGGGCCGGCCGGGCTGGGTAGCTGGTCGGCCGCCGCCGCCTTGGCCACCATCACCGCCGCCATCACCGCCGCCATCTTTCAGGTCATCGTTGTTGATGCTCTTGCGGCGTTTGGTGGGGGCATCGAAACTAAGTTTGCCGATCCGATAGCTGAAATTGATCCGGAAGCTCAGGTTTTGGTTTACGTTAACGCTCTGTTGATTGATTACCGGCGACACCAATTCACTGCGGATGGTGATGCCATTAAAATTAAAGAAATTCTCCAAGCCAGCGCCGATGCTTCCCTTTTTGTTTTTGAAATCCTTCTTTAGGCCAAGGCTATAGATCCCAAAACCGCCCTGAACACCTTGCAATTGAACGGCACGGCCCCGATAAAATGAAAAACTTTGCAGCCCCCAGCCTTTGCCCAAGTCGAAGCCACCAAAAAGCCGGAAGTTATAGACCCAGCCTTCATTGCTGGCGTTGTAGAGCGGGTTGGGTACGTTGTTGCGGAGCATTGCATAATAAATGTCGCCCCCGGTGCCCAAATTGAACTTGCCCACATTCACATTGAGCGACAAGTTGAAACCGTAGGCATCTTCGCGGCCGATGTTCTGGAAAGTGGTACGAATGGTGTCCCGGCCCAAGATATCGCGCACACTCTGGATGGCGTTGTTGGTATTGCGGGCAAAGGTGGTGAGATTGATCGCCACTCCTTTTACATAAGTGCTGTAACCGAGCTCAAAGTTGTTGGTAAACTCGGGATTGAGGGCTGGATTGCCAATGGTGATGTTAAGGGGATTGGCCGCTTGAACGTTGGGGTTGAGAAACTGCAACGACGGCCGCTGCAAGCGACGGTTGTAAGACAATTTGATAATATCGCCCTTCTTCAGTTTCTTGGACAGGTTGATGCTCGGCACCAATGCTCCATACGCTGGTATACTGATTCTTTGTTCATTTTGCAAACTGGCCTTGATGTCAGTGTATTCGTATCGGGTACCGATTTTGATACTGTAATTGGTCTTGCTTGTGTAGGTGTACGATACATAAGCGGCCGATACGTTTTGGTCATACTTCAGTGCGTTGGACAACTGGGCATTGGTATTGACAATAAAATCGCCAGTAGCCCCGGTGGCAAACAAGTATTGGAAATCGCTGGTCACTTGGCGCATGATCTGCTTGGCCCCGAACTCAATCATCTGGTTTTTGTTGATTGGAGTTTGATAGTCGATCTGAACGGTAGATTCTTGGTTGAGGCTACCGTTCAAGTTTTTGAGCCGGTTGAGGATTGTGCGGGTGTCCGCGTTCAGAATACTGTTGGTAAAATCGTTGGTGCGGTCGTTGCGGCTATAAAGGGCCAATACACTTAGTTCCCGCTGCGGTTTCTCATAGGCGTGGGTATAGGTGAGGCTCACATCCACGTTATTGGACAAATCTTTTACATTGACGTCGCGCAGACCGGTACTTAGGGGCAAGTTGTTCTGAAAAGTTCGGGCCAGCAGGCCATCTTGGTAACTATTGGTGTTCGATACACCAAACTGTACAGAAGCGGTGAGGGAATTTTTTTGTCAATATCATAATCGAAGCCCAGCGAATAACGCCCCCTCAGTCCCGCACGGCGAGTATCGGCCGATTGGATGGTGAGCAGCTCGCTGCCAGCGGTATTGATGGTGCGCTGGCTGTTCTCAAAATTGCCCTGCACATTGTATTCGCCCCGGCCAAAGCCACCAAGCGTAAGACCCATTTTGCCCTTGCGGTAGCTGCCATTGAGGCCCAAGTTGGAGCCCCGAAACCCAACTCCCGTATCAATGCCCAAAGTCAAGCCTTGTAACGTGTTCTTCTTGGTGATAATGTTGATAATACCTGCTGATCCTTCGGCGTCATAGCGGGCTGAGGGCGAAGTGATGACTTCCACCGACTTGATCTGGTCGGCGGGGATTTGCTTGAGCGCATCGGCCACAGTGCTGGCCAAAATGGTGGAAGGCTTGTTGTTGATCAGCACGCGTATGTTTTGGTTGCCGCGCAGGCTCACGTTACCATCCAAATCAACAGTGAGCGCGGGCACCCGGCGCAATACATCAGCTGCATCGCCACCCCGGGTGGTGGCATCCTGATCGGCGTTGTAAATAGTGCGATCTACTCGCTCCTCGATCAGGTCTTTTTTGCCTTCTACCGTCACTTCGTCAAGTTCTTTGACTTGGGGCGATAGTACCACTGTGCCCATCAGCACTTCACCTTTATCTTCCACGGTGATTTCTTTATTGGCTGTTTCATATCCGATGAAACTAATGGCCACCTTGTACTTGCCCGCTGGCACTTTGGCGATCAAGAATATGCCCTTTTCATCGGCCACTGCCCCATTGATGGGCTTTTGGGTTTCAAGGTTGATGAGTGAAACACTGGCAAAGGCCACTGGTTTCCGATCGGTGGAGTCCAGTATAATGCCCGTAACTTTGCTCCTGCCCACGGGGGTTTGGGCCAGTGAAATTGCATTGCAAGAGAGAAGGAGGATGGCTAAAAATAAAAATTGCTTTTTCATGACGAGATTTATATCTGCCCCAAAATTACGGGGTCGGCGGGCCAATATAGGTTAACGCGCGTTGCACATACCTATATACAAGGTTAATACTGGGCAAAGCCCATAAATAGCGCTTAGCGCATGCCATCTGGCAAACTTTGGCAGGCAGATGGGAATACTCGATATTAGCCATTAGATTTGTGTACTTTGCCACCCAGAAATCCGTTTGATCATCATGCAACTTTTGTTACCACTCATTCGCTTTTTGCTGGTGCTGCTTGTCCTTGCCGCTGGCCCAATGGTGGGACATGGGCAGGGTGGATCGCTGAGCAACAACGAGAAGCTGTACGAATCCTACGTCAAGGAGCGGGAATGGAAGAGGGCCGCCATCTTTGCCATGAAGATTGGGGAGGAATACCAGCGGTTGGGCGACAGTGAAACGGCTCTACAGATGTTCGAGAAGGCCGAAGCCCACGCCATTAGAGCAAAGGACAATAGAATCTTGGCCCAAACGTATGAGCGATTGGCGGGAGTTTATGTGGCCGAGGACGACAAACGGGCGTTGCCCAATTTCCAAAAAGCCCTAACCTCTTACGAAAGGGTCGGCGAGTCGGGCGCCGTGCTCAGGGTGTACCTGAAACTAGGGCGCTACTATACGCGGCTCCAAGAATATGATCGGGCCATCCAGATTTACGAGAAAGCCCGCACTTTGGCCAAGGCCAAGGGGATGGAGAAGGAAGTGCTCGACAGCTATGCCCGTTTGGCCGAGGTTTACAAAGCCAAGGGCGACCAAGCCAATGCTGAGGCGTTCAAGGAAAAATATGCGAAAGAGGCCCAGCCCGAAAAAATTGAAACCCTCAAGGAAAAGAGTGAGAGTGAAATTGCCAAGCTGAGGGAGCAGCTCAATGATCCAACTGTGGCCAAGGACACAACGCGCAAGCTGGATCTGGAAAAAGAGTTGAACGAAAAAATAGCCTCGTTGTCCGAGTTGAAAAGCATGCTTGCGGCCACCAACCAGTCGCTGGACAAAAGCCAAAAACAAAATGAGCAGCAGCAACGGCTCATTGCGGCGGCCAAGGAACGCCTGCAACTTTACACGATCATTGCCGCAGTGGTAGCCGTGTTGATACTGGTGGGAATTTTCTCGATGATCCGCATCAGTCGCCAAAAATCTGCCCTCAAGCGCAGCAACGATGAAATCGTGAAGAAAAACCGCTTGATTGAGGCCCAAAAGGAAGACCTCCAAAAACAAAAACAAAAAACCGAGCAGTTGCTGGTGCGCAAAGACGAACTACTCCTCAATATTTTGCCCAAAGAAGTGGCCGACGAGCTAGAGAACAAAAATAACCGGCGCTACACCCGCAAACACAGTGCAGTGAGTGTATTGTTCTCTGATTTTGAAGGGTTTACCCGTATTTCGGGCGAAATGGATCCCGAAGATTTGATCGAGGAGTTGCACGAATGTTTTTCGGCCTTTGATGAGATCTGCGGGCGGCATAACTTGGAAAAGATCAAGACCATCGGTGATGCTTACATGTGTGCGGGCGGAATCCCCAAAGAAAACAGTACCCATGCCGTCGACACTGTCAATGCGGCCCTGGAAATGCTCGCGTTCATGGAGCGGCGCAAGCGGCAGCGCGAGTACAAGGGCTATCAGCCGCTCGAGCTGCGGATCGGTATCAACACCGGCCCGCTGGTGGCCGGGGTGGTAGGGACCAAAAAGTTTGCCTATGATATCTGGGGTGATACCGTCAACACGGCGGCCCGGATGGAACAGAGCGGCGAAATTGGCAAGATCAACTTGTCGGAGGCCACCTATGAACTGGTCAAGCGCGACTTTTATTGCCGCTACCGGGGCCAGATCCAAGCCAAGAACAAGGGATTGATCGATATGTACTTTGTGGTAGAAAAGCTATAGCCCGCCTATTTTTTTACTACTTTTTCATAAAGCGCAATCCACTGGGGGACGCTCATTTTGGCGACCAGTTCCCCAATCAGGGCATGGGGAATGGATGCCGGATGTTTGAACCGGAGGCAACTTTTGCCCATGTCCAATTTGCCGGGGCTGTGCTTGGGGTATTCGGCCATGAACCACGCCAATAGGGCAGGATCGGCATACAACCCCAAATGATAGAGCGCAATGTGGCTTTTTGGGGAAGCCAAGCTGAGGAAAGGTAGCGGCAGTTGGGGATCGCAGTGGTACCCTGCCGGATAGATCGAGTGGGGCACCACATAGCCCAACATCCCATAGTTCATGATCTCGACAAAGCCCGCTGGCAAATGGCTGAGAATGGTTTGCCGCAATTGGGCAACAGCAGTCTGCCGATGCTCGGGGAGCGCATCGAGGTAGGCTTGGGGAGTGATAGCGGTCGTTGGCATAGGCTTAAAGGAAAAAAAGTGGGATACTCAGAGCGGTTTGGGTAGTGTTGGAACCATCAAAAATAGATTGAACTGATGGTAAACACAGGCCAGACGCGCATAAAAACCGTACTGACGAGGCCGGAATCAAGTAAAAGACTAGGCACTTGCACACTGTTTTAGAAGAGCAATCCAAGTTTGGACTTGACGAATTTAGAAAAAAAATCGGGCTTGCCAAAGCCGTCCGCAAAATTGAGGTAACTTTCGGCGAAAATCACCCACTAAGTGGCAGATTGCTCACAGCTATTTTGTGACTTGCTTAAACAATACATGGGCCGATTAAGTTTCAACAAAAAATATTTAAAAATCTTAACTGTATGTCAATCAAGAAAACACCGATTACAGTGGCTTATGGTGATGGCATTGGGCCAGAAATTATGAATGCCACATTGGACATCATCCAAGCTGCTGGCGCACAACTTGAAATTGAAGAAATAGAAATTGGGGAAAAGGTGTATTTGCGCGGAGTTTCGGCTGGTATTGAAGAAAGTTCGTGGGAATCACTTTTGCGCAATAAGGTATTTTTGAAGGCACCCATCACTACGCCACAGGGCAGCGGCTTTAAGAGTTTGAACGTGACCACCCGCAAAACCTTGGGCCTCTACTCCAATGTGCGCCCTTGTGTGAGCTACCACCCCTTTGTGAGCACCAAACATCCGATCATGGATGTGGTTATCATCCGGGAAAATGAAGAGGATCTCTATGCTGGCATCGAGCACCGCCAAACCGACCAGGTGTTCCAATGCTTAAAACTGATCACCCGTCCCGGCACCGAAAAAATCGTGCGCTACGCCTTTGAATACGCCCGGGCCAATGGCCGCAAAAAAGTGACCTGTTTCACCAAGGACAATATCATGAAAATGACCGATGGTCTTTTTCACCAGATTTTTGATGAAATCGGGGAGGAATATCCCGAATTGGAGAAGGAACACTGGATTGTCGATATCGGGGCCGCCAAGCTGGCTGATTCACCCGAAAATTTCGATCTGATCGTGATGCCCAATTTGTATGGTGATATCTTGTCGGATGTAGCGGCCCAGATCACTGGCTCCGTAGGATTGGCTGGCTCGGCCAACATCGGGGATCACTGCGCCATGTTTGAGGCCATTCACGGATCGGCCCCACGCCGGGCGGGCCAAAACTTGGCCAATCCTTCCGGGTTGCTGCTGGGTGCGGTACTGATGCTCAACCACATCGGCCAGAGCGATGTGGCCACCAAAGTGCACAATGCTTGGCTGCGGACTTTGGAGGATGGCGTTCATACGTATGATATTTTCAAAGAGGGCGTGAGCAAAGAAAAGGTGGGAACCAAAGAATTTGGGCAAGCCGTGATTGCCCGGATCGGCCAAAAACCCTCCCTGCTCAAGGTGGTGGATTATGGGGCCAACCAGCCCAAAGAGATGAAACCGTTCGTGTTCCGTCCCCATGTTCCGGCTAAGAAAGAAACCATTGGCGTGGATGTATTTGTTAACTGGGAAGGCGATCCCAACGTGCTGGGCCCCCAGATTGTGGCCTGTGGCACGGATGCACTCCAGTTGGTCGTGATCTCCAACCGGGGCGTAAAGGTGTACCCCCACGGACGGCGCGAAACTTTTTGTACCGATCACTGGCGCTGCCGCTTCGAGAGCCCAGCCCAAGTGGCCATTGCCCATTCAGACATTATCGATGTGCTGAACAATGTGACCAAAGCTGGATTTGATTTTATCAAAATCGAGAACTTGTGCACTTTTGACGGCAAGAAAGGCTATACCTTGGCCCAAGGTCAATAAGTTGAGCGGCACTTTTCCTTACCGCGCCATAACATTGAACCCCAGATAAATAAACAAACAATGGCTTAAAACTTTAAAAGTTTTAAGCCATTGTTTGTTTTACCTTTCAAGTTTTTGGCTTGGGGTGTAGGTGCCCGAAAAGAAGATTGTGGCTGATTTCTATGCTCTTCGAGCGGTATTATACAACTCGCCCAGCCACTCGGCGGCGGCCAGCACGGTATCGAACTTCTCAACCTGCCTTGCTCACTGAACCGTGCCAGGATGTAAGACGCCGCTCCCTTGCCATAAAATTCTTCGGGCATCACGGCCGCAATATGGGTGAGGCCGCTAGCCTGCATTTTGGGCAAAAAATCCCCCAAGATCCACTTCAAGTTGGTTTGGGTACTCACCGGATATTGGCGTAGGTCGTAGAGAATCCGGCAGCCCTTTCGGCTGGCCAACGATTCTACTTGCAGGAGGTCACCTTCGTAGAAATTGTTGCCCACAAATACTCCTTTGTAAGCAATGTGCAAGTACTGGCACGACTCGTTCCAACTGACCTTGGTGTAAGCATTTTCGTGGCAAAAGTCCTCGCTCCCTGGCAAATCCATGAGATAACATGTTTTTTGTCAACAAAAGTTTTAGTTTTCACTTGTAAGATGGGCGCTAAACAATAGGCTGCCTGTTGCATCAGTTGCATCGCTGGTTGATAATAAGAGGTTTATGCTAAGTGACCTACTTTTTCTTTGGTCGCGATGGTTGATTGCTTGATTGCGGCAGTGCCCAAAAGTTACTTTTGCAAATCAATTCCAAAAAACCGACTTGAGTGAAAACCTAGCGATTATGAGGGGCAAAACTAGTTTTCAACTGGCGTTTGTGCAAGACTGGGCAAAAAAATTACTACGCTCATTGCCCTCACTGACATTTTGATGGTTGGATTGGGAGGTATGAAGCATCGTGGTGGTGGGGTGAAAAACGGAGGTGCCTAAGGCCCCGCCCCTAGGTTTGATGGCGGATAGGTTAGGTTCAGAATGCCTCGGTGAGGGTAAGATAGAAATTGCTGCTCCCCCGCCCGAAGCCATAGTCAAACCGGATGTTGAGGTTTTCTTTGCGGTTGAACAAAAAACGCAGCCCGCCCCCGTAAGAATACTTGAGTGTGCGGGTCGATAAGTCGGCGAAGTGGTCGAACACGTCGCCGCCACCAGCAAACACTACTCCACCAAAGCGCCAGAACAGCGGAAAACGGTATTCAGCCTGCACCCCGGTAAAGTTGTTGGCCCGGAACCGGTTGCGGGCGTAACTGCGCAGGATGTCGTCGCCACCAGCCGCTGCCAGCATGACAAAGGGTGGATTGCCAAAATTGTAGTTGCCCACTATTTGCCACGCGAATACAGATTTATTGCCAACGGGGTAATAGCGGTTGTGGATTAAGTTGACGTTCAAGTAGTTGAACTGGCTACCAAACGCCCGGTTGTACAAATAGGTAGAGAACTCGAAGAACACACCAGTTCTGGGGAAGATCACATTGTCGCGGGCATCGAGCAGGGCCACCGCACCCAAGCCGATGTTCCAGCCGCCGTTGTTGCCCGTTATATTTCCCTTGGCGAGTTGTCCTTCGGGCGAATAGCGCAGGCCGAAATAGTTGGCGATCCGAACATCGCCACCGAGGTACCACTTGTCGCCCACTTGTCGCAACACCAACTTTTTGATGTCCAACAAATTGTATTCATACAATTCTTCACTACTGGTTTGGGTATTGTTGCCGATGCCATAAAAGCGGTCGGGAAAATTGCGGTAGCGCAACTCCCCCTTCAAAATCCACTTTTCATCCCGCAAAAAAATACTCCACGAACCCCACAGATCGAGTTGTCGGTTTTGGGTATAATCGGCCAAGAATTTGGCCCAAGACAAACGGGTGATTTGGTTGGTGCGGCGGTTTTTGAGCTTAAAATAATAGATGCCCATTGCCCCGGCAGCCCATCGGGTGTCGGGTGAGTAATAAAGCAATGGAATGACAAAGAGACCATCTTTGCGCTCCACCATTTGGGTGGTGTCTTGGTTGGCAGTGTCGGTGGTGGATAGGGAGTCAGTTTGGGCGATCATCGGCTTGGCAGCTAACAGCCCAAGCCAATTAACAAGGAAAACACCAAAAAATAGTCGCATAGTTGGTTGGTTAATCATTATACTATCAACAGGCCAAAATGTTGAGAAAAACGTGTTAAATAACCTTAATCGGGGAACAAAAAAGAAAAATAGCACAATGCAAATCAAAAATAGCCGATTTGATTGCGTGTCCGGCACACTTTGGGTGCCGGTTGCCAAGAGGATTGGAAAGCCTGTTTTGGCCGTGGTGCTGGCCATTGATCAGCGATTTCCCAAAACATTCCACGAGTTGCAAACGCTTTGCCACCAAAACAATCAATCCCAAGCCACCGTTTTGATTTTGAAGTATGGTCAGGGCGGGCACAAAATGTTGCCCCACGATCTATACGGTAGGCCTTGTTTCCTCGTTCAAATTATTGTTTCTTTGAACAAAAATGCTGTACCTCGGGGATCTATTTTTCACGATGCCACCAGCTAGCGGTTTAAAGCGATGCCCCTGCACCCCTTAACGACCGGGAGTCGCAAAGCCTCGGCAAGTACTCGGAAAGGGGTCATGGGGCAGTCAAAAATGGCAGAGCCACTGAACGCGCCGTTGCGCTCCGGGCAAACGAATGAAAAAAGTGAACCGGGTTTTTGCCACCCCAAGCGAAGCTGGTCAGAATGGTTTTCGCCTTGTGGGCAAGTGGGCGACCCGCTTATCAAACCTGGAAAAATGGATTTGTTCAATAGCTCAACCGATAGTTTCCATAAGAACATGTTTAAATTTTGAAAATAGGTATCGGTGCATTTGTTTAGAGTGTCCAAACCCGACCACAAATGCAAACCCACTATAAGGAGCTGTCCGATAC
>JAYUVL010000293.1:0-8646 GCA_043754075.1 Cytophagales bacterium
GCCAAAAATGTTGAATCAATCCATTGCTAACCTGTTTCATCCATCAGCAAAAGTTATTTCTGGTCTTTGATTAACATTTTATAACAATCCAAAGCCGGCCTTCTTTGGCCCAAGCCCGCTGCATGCAGTATATTCGCCCTGTAAACCTAGCTACCATCCATTTATTTGGATTTATTTCCCTTTTTTCACCTTGCTATGAAAAAAATAATTGTATTTACTTGCTTAATGATTGGTATGTCTGTGACCCATGTATTGCTAAGTTCCTACTCGGATCCGTCAAGAGAACCAGGGAACCCCTTATTGGAAAAATTTAATACCGTGCACGAAACGGTTCCATTTGACAAAATTCGAAATGAACACTTTCTGCCCGCAATCAAGGAAAGCATCGCGCAAGGGCGCAGTGAGGTGGATGCCATCGTCAACAACCCCGAAGCCCCCAGTTTTGCCAATACCATTGTGGCCTTGGATCGGGCGGGCGACCGGTTGAGCCGGGTGTCTTCGGCACTGTTCAACCTGAACTCGGCCGAGACCAGCCCCGAGCTGCAACAGATCGTGCGCGAAGTTTCGCCCCTCACCACCGAATACAGCAACGACATCTCACTGAACGAAAAACTGTTTGCCCGGATCAAGACCGTTTATGAAAAGCGGCAATCCTTGCCACTAGATGCGGAAAGTGCCATGTTGTTGGAAAAAACCTACAAATCGTTTGCCCGAAACGGGGCCAATCTGAGCGGGCCGGACAAAGAACGGTTCCGGGCGATCAATAAAAGGCTCTCCGAGCTCTCCATCACTTTCAACGAAAACGTGCTCGAGGAAACCAACCAATACCTGTTGGAAATTACCGAAGAGCGGGATTTGGCCGGCTTGCCCGATTTTGTCAAGGAAGCCGCCAAGCTGGCGGCCCAAGAAAAGGGCAAAGCTGGCTGGGTGTTTACTTTGCAAGCGCCGAGTTTCACGCCTTTCATGACTTACAGCGAAAACCGCGAACTGCGCAAAACGCTGTTTGTGGCTTCCAGCTCGCGTGGATTTCATGGTGATAAAAACGACAACCAAGCCGTGATCAAAGAAATGGTCAAGCTTCGCCACGAACGCGCCAAATTGCTGGGCTACGACTCGCACGCCCATTTTGTGCTCGAGGAACGCATGGCGGGTTCGGCCCAAAAAGTGAACGGTTTCTTGGCCGAGCTTTTCGATTATGCCAAGCCCGTGGCCGACCAACAAATGCAGGAACTGCTCGCCTATGCTCAAAAACTGGGCTTCACCGAAAACCAACTCCAACGCTGGGACTACAGTTTCTACGCCGAAAAACTGAAAAAGGAGAAGTATGCCATTGACAATGAAATGCTCAAGCCCTACTTCAAATTGGAGAATGTGGTGGAGGGGGCGTTTATGGTTGCCCAAAAACTGTACGGGATCACCTTCAAGCCCAACGACCAAATTCCGGTCTATCACCCCGAAGTAAAGGCCTATGAAGTATTTGACGAGCGGGGTGAGTTGTTGGCGGTGTTTTATACCGATTTTTTCCCCCGCCCGGGCAAGCGCAATGGCGCGTGGGCCACGAGTTTCCGGGGGCAGGAGATGATCAACCAAACCAATGTGCGCCCACACATCGCCAACGTGTGCAATTTCACCCGGCCCACCCAGACCAAACCTTCGCTGCTCACTTTTGGGGAAGTGGAAACCTTGTTCCATGAGTTTGGCCATGCGCTGCACGGCATTTTGTCCCAATGCAAATACGGCAGCACTTCCGGCACCAGTGTTTATTGGGATTTTGTTGAGTTGCCCTCACAAATCATGGAAAACTGGTGTACCGAGAAGGAGGCCTTAGACCTGTTTGCCCGCCATTATCAGACCAACGAACCGATCCCGCAAGCATTGGTGGACAAAATCATCGCCAGTGCCAACTTTATGGAAGGCTACGCAACCATGCGCCAGTTGAGTTTGGGCATGTTGGACATGGCCTACCACAGCACAGTGCAGGACATCGATGACATTGGCCAGTTTGAGCAGCAGGCATTGGCCAAGACCAACCTCCTGCCCGCCGTGGCCGGCACCAACGTGAGTACTGCCTTCAGCCACATTTTTGCCGGGGGCTATTCGGCCGGCTATTACAGCTACAAATGGGCCGAAGTCCTGGACGCGGATGCCTTCAGCTATTTTAAGTCGAAAGGCATTTTTAGCAAAAAAGTGGCCAAATCGTTCCGCGACAACGTACTGTCCAAGGGCGGCAGCGAGCACCCCATGACGCTTTACAAGCGGTTCCGTGGGCAAGAGCCTTCCCCCAAACCGATGCTCAAACGGGCAGGGCTGATTCAAGTGCCCTAAATCCGTGCCCAGTTTTGGGGCAGTTGCCCGCTAAAAAAAGGGTTAGCTGTCCCATTGATTGAGCCCAAGACCAAACCGATTTTGGGGATTCACCGCATTTAATGCTTTAATTTTCAAGAATTTATCCTTTATCTGGCCCTAGCGAGCAATCGTTGGGGCCGGTTAGTGCTCCCACTCACCCTTTTCCATTGTGTTTACGGCTGACGAACAAACCCAATTTTTTGAGTCGGTGCTTTTTGAAGCAACCGGACAATCGCCCGCCATCCTGTTCATGGAATTTTTGAGCGGGGGTTGCATCAATGTAGCGGTCAAATTGGAAACCGTGGCGGGCAACTTTTTCGTCAAATTCAGCGAGCGGCCCGAAGCCGCCGCCATGTTTGCGGCGGAGGCCCGAGGCCTGTCGTTGTTGGCCAGCACTGGCACGCTGCGCATCCCGGAGGTCATTGCGCAGGGACAAAAGGCGGGCCGGGGATACCTGTTGCTCGAGTACTTGCCCCCAGGGATCCGGGCCAAAAATTATTGGTCCGCTTTGGGCCAAGGGCTGGCCGCATTGCACGGCCACCATCAAGCCACATTTGGGCTGGATCATGACAATTACATCGGCGATTTGGTGCAAAACAACACCCCCAATCCCAATGGAACAGCGTTTTTTATCGAGCGGCGGTTACAGGCCCAAGCGGGCTTGGCTTTCTACAATGGCTTGATCGACAAAGCATTGCTCAAACGGATGGAGCAACTGTACCCCAAACTGGCCGATCTGCTGCCCAATGAGTCCGCTAGTTTGCTGCACGGTGATTTGTGGAGTGGCAATGTGCTGGTGGACCCCGCAGGCCGGCCCGGCCTCATCGATCCGGCGCCTTATTACGGTTTTCGCGAGGCAGAAATTGCTTTTACGCAACTTTTTGGGGGATTTGACGATACTTTTTATGCGGCCTATCAAGAAGTTTGCCCGTTGGAACCAAGATTTGCCGATCGGGCGGGCATTTACAACCTTTACCCATTGCTGGTCCACGTCAATTTGTTCGGCACGGCCTACCTGAGCGGGGTGGAGCGGGTGCTGGACCGTTTCGTGTGAGGCCACTTACTGGCCCATTTTCATGTACACGAGCTTTTTGGTTGCAAAAAACTCCTCGGCGAAAAAATCTTTTAGCTCATGGATCTGGAAATAATGGGGAAAATCGCCAAATTCTTCAAATAAATTATCGCCGCCTTTGAGCAACAGATAACCATTGGCCAATTCATTGGCCGATTTTTTTCGCACCAAGTGTTGGGTCCAGCGGTACAGGGTGGGGGCTTCGGCCACGGCCCGGCTTACCACAAAGTCGAATTTTTCGCGCAGATCTTCCACGCGGATGTGCTGGCAGGTCACATTGTTGAGGCCAATTTGCTGGGCCACATCTTCTACCACCTTGATTTTCTTGCCCGTCGCGTCCACCAGTTTGAACTGCACCTCGGGGAACATGACGGCCAGGGGAATGCCCGGAAAGCCGCCGCCAGTGCCCACGTCGATCACGCTGGTTCCCGGTAGCCAGTTGGCCACGCGGGCAATGGCCAACGAGTGCAGCACGTGCCGTTCGTAAAAATTTTCGGTATCCTTGCGAGAAATCACATTTATTTTACCATTCCAATCCTCATAGATCGGGTACATGGCCCGAAACTGGCGAATCTGTTCTTCGCTCAAGTCGGGGAAATAGTGGAGTACGATTTGAAAAAGGTCAGTCATTTGCGATGTTGTAGCTAATGTCAAGGTGAAAATGGTCGTTTACTCTTTGGCTATCTCCACCGTTTTTACTTTGTGTTGGGTAAGTTTGTTGCCCAAGGCTCGCCAGCCTTTAACATCCACCAGCATATCGAGGTCAAACACGGCCGATTCCACTAGTTTGCTGCCCTCTTTCACAAAACCGACCTTGACTTGGGCCTGTTGCTCGGTGGTGGCCAACACCAGCTTGGACTTGGGGTGATCGCTCAAAAAGTTGAATTTCTTGCCACTGGTGGTGGTCTCAACCCGGAACCGCTTGACGTAATAATTGCTGTGTTCGCCATCAAAATAAACCACTGAGATCACCGTTTCAGGGCTTAACTTGACCAGTTCCAGCATGTCCTTGGGCTCGTAGCGGTTGGCCAGGTCATAATTGGTCAGTTCGTAGCAACCATCGCGGTAGAGCACCAGCAAGTATTCTTGGCCATGGAAAGAGCCCAGAAAATTGCCGCGCTTGTCGGTGTTGAGCCGCCCAATGATGGGATCGTAATAGACTTCCAGCCCACCGAGCGTCGAAGCGCCCTTCATCTTGAACTTGATCGACTTGAGGGGATACTTGGTCAAGATATTGCCCTGAGCCGTGCGCCCTTTGATGCCCACTTCGGCAAAGTCAAAGTCAAATACCTTTTGTTTGGCCTTGCAGCCGGGCGTAAGCTGTACGGTCACGGTCTCACTCTCGCCATTGGGATTGGCCGTGAAATACATGACCTTGGATCCGCTCGTGCCCCGGGTCAGATCGTAGTCTTTGTCGCGCGTGACCCCGCCCACTTGGAACCGCTTGACATAGGTGGTGCCAGTTTCGCCATCAAAATAAACCAAGTTATAGACCCGGCGCTCATCATCTTTATAAAATACTTCGGTATGCAAAATATCTTTGCCGACGAATACTTTTTCGGAGATTTTGACCACTTTGAATGTGCCATTGCGCAGGAAAGCGATCACATCGTCTATATCGGAACAATCGGCCACAAACTCGACATTTTCGTCCTTTTTGAGGTTGAAACCGATAAATCCCTCTTTTTTGTTGACATACAATTTTTGGTTATTGGCCGCCACTTTGGTCGCGGCAATTACGTCAAACACTCGGAGTTCGGTTTTGCGCTCGCGCCCCTTGCCGTATTTTTGGAGCAAGTTTTTGAAATACCGGATGGCAAAGTCGGTCAAATGGGCCAGATCGTGCTCCACTTGAACCAATTCTTCGGAGAGTTTGCGCATGAGTTCATCGGCCTTGAAAGCATCAAACCGCGAAATCCGTTTGATTTTGATTTCGGTCAGGGAAACGATGTCTTCTTGGGTAATGACGCGGTAAAATTGGGGCTTGAAAGGCTCAATTCCTTTGTCAATGGTCTTGATCACTTCTTCCCAGGTGGTACATTCTTCAATATTCCGATAAATTCGGTTTTCAATAAATATTTTTTCCAGCGATGAGTAGAGGAGTTTTTCCAGCAAATCGTGTTTTTTGTTCAACAATTCTTGGTTGAGCAAGCGCACCGTATTTTCGGTACTGACCTGCAAGATCTCGTCCACGCCCACAAAATGGGGTTTGTCCTGAATAATCAAGCAGGCATTGGGCGAAATGCTGACCTCGCAGTCGGTGAAAGCATAGAGCGCACTGATCGTAATATCGGGCGAAGTGCCGGGCACCAAACTGATGATCAGTTCTACGTCCTTGGCCGTGTTGTCCACCACTTTTTTAATCTTGATCTTACCGGCATCGTTGGCTTTGATGATGCTCTCCACCAAACTGCCCGTGGTGGTGGTGAAGGGAATGTCGCGGATGGCCAAGGTGCGGTTGTCAATTTCCTCGATCCGCGCCCGCACCCGCACTTTGCCTCCTTTGCGGCCATTGTTGTAGTTGCTCACATCGGCCAGCCCACCCGTATTGAAATCGGGGAAGATCTCCACCGGTTTTTGGTTGAGGATATCGATGGAGGCCAAGATGAGTTCGCAGAAATTATGGGGCAATATCTTGGTGGACAAGCCCACGGCTATTCCTTCCACGCCTTGGGCCAGGAGCAGGGGAAACTTCATGGGCAGGGAGGTGGGCTCCTTCTTCCGTCCGTCGTAGCTGGCTTGCCAAGTGGTGGTTTCGGGGTTGAAGGCTACTTCAAGGGCAAATTTGGAAAGCCGCGCTTCAATGTAACGGGCGGCCGCCGCGCCGTCACCGGTGCGCACATCGCCCCAGTTGCCCTGCGGGTCGATGAGCAAATCTTTTTGCCCCAAGTTCACAATGGCATCACTGATGGACGCATCGCCGTGGGGGTGGTACTGCATCGTTTGCCCAATGATGTTGGCCACCTTGTTGTACCGGCCATCGTCCATTTCCTTCATCGCGTGCAGGATGCGGCGTTGCACTGGCTTGAGACCATCCTCCACCGCTGGAACAGCCCGTTCCAAAATCACATAAGAAGCGTAATCGAGAAACCAGTTCTCATACATTCCCGACACGGGCAAAATATCGTGGATCGGTCCATTTTGATTCTCCATAACGGCGCAAAGTTAACTGGGAATTCGACAAACCAGCCAGACAGGCAAAAGCAAGTCAGTTGGCAGCCACAAAGATATTATTTTATTGATTTTTCAATAAAATAATATCTTTTCGTTTATTGCTTCACCAGTCGGGGAAAACGGGGTGAATGCGCTAACTTAGTGCGCGGCCATTTTCCACTAACTGTTAGCACCATGCCTTATCGCCATACCGTTCGCCAACGGGTCTATTATTTTGCGGATTTAAAAACGTTGTTGGCCAAGGCAAGCCCCGCCCGATCGGGTGATGTGCTGGCAAATTTGGCTGCCAGCAGTGCCGAAGAGCGAGTAGCGGCCCAAATGGCGGTGGCCAACCTGCCCCTGGCCGAATTTCGGAACGAATTGGTGATCCCTTATGAAGAGGACGAAGTGAGCCGCCTCATTGCCGATACCCACGACCAAGCCGTTTTTGGGGAAATTTCCCACTTGACCGTCGGCGGTTTTCGCGATTGGCTGCTCGAGTATCAGACCACGCCCCAAACCTTGGAGCGGGTGCGCTGGGGAATCACCCCCGAAATGGCCGCTGCGGTGGCCAAACTGATGCGGGTGCAAGACTTGGTGGCAGTGGCGGCCAAGTGCCAGGTAGTCACTAGTTTTCGCAATACCCTGGGGCAGCGGGGCCACTTGGCCACTCGGCTGCAGCCCAACCACCCCACCGACGATTTCCGGGGCATAGCCGCCAGCCTGCTCGACGGCCTGCGCTACGGTAATGGCGATGCCGTGATCGGCATTAACCCCGCCACCGACAATGTGCCCAAAGTGATCGGACTGCTCAAAATGCTGGACCACGTGCGCCAGAAGTATAACATCCCGACCCAAACCTGCGTGTTGAGCCACATCACCACCACCATTGAGGCCATTAACCAGGGCGCCCCGGTCGATCTGGTGTTTCAGTCCATCGGTGGCACCGAGGCCACCAATGCCTCTTTTGGGATCAACTTGAGCATCCTGCGCGAAGGCTACCAAGCTGGCTGCGCGCTCCAGCGCTGGACGCTCGAGCAAGCCAGCACCGGCCCCAACTTGATGTATTTTGAAACGGGCCAGGGCAGTGCACTCTCCGCCAGCGCCCACCACCAAGTGGATCAGCAAACCTGTGAGGCCCGGGCCTACGGGGTGGCGCGGGCATTCTCCCCGCTATTGGTCAATACGGTGGTCGGGTTCATTGGCCCCGAATACTTGTACAATGGCAAACAAATCATTCGGGCGGGACTCGAGGATCATTTTTGCGGCAAATTGCTGGGCTTGCCCATGGGGATCGATATTTGCTACACTAATCACGCCGAGGCCGATCAGGACGATATGGATCTCCTGCTCACCCTGATGGGCTGCGCAGGCTGCAATTTTATCATGGGCGTGCCCGGAGCCGACGATATCATGCTCCACTACCAAAGCACTTCCTTTCACGATGCCATGTACTTGCGCCAACTGTTCGGCCTGCGCCCTGCCCCAGAGTTTGAGGCTTGGCTCCAAGAAATGGATATTTTTGACAGTTCGCTCCGCTTGCGCTCGGCGTCCCGCTTGCCCCAGTTGCTGGATCTGCTCGATGCCTAATCGCCAGCGGCATCGGCCATGAACGGGCCAGATCGTTCAGGCAACAGGCCAAATAAGCCGTAAAGGCCGGCAAAACGATCAAACTTTTGTGCAATACCGTAATAAAGTATAAAAAATTAATAACTTGAACGCCCAATAGCCACCTATTGAGCATTGGATAGATATGAAACATCTCATTATTTTTTCATTCCTGCTTGTTGGGCAAGCCACGTTGGCCCAAGAATTTGCCCGGATTGGCTACTCAGAACGCGGAAAAGCCGCCTTTTATCCCGACAATCGCAACAGGGCCACCACCCGCAGCGGCGATCCCTACGACATGAACGCAATGGAAGCCGCCCACAAGTTCATTGCGTTCAACAGTCTGGTAAAAGTGACCAACCTGGCCACTCAGCGCAGTGTAGTGGTGCGGATCAACGACCGGCCATTCGCCGACCAGTATGTGCTGGTCCTCACCAAAGCTTCTGCCGACCTGCTCGGCTTCAAAG
>JAYUVL010000294.1:0-10897 GCA_043754075.1 Cytophagales bacterium
GGCAAGCTATAGCTTGACCATTTTTACCCTCATCGTGATTACCAACGCCGTCAACCTGATTGACGGCATCGATGGCTTGGCGGGCTCCTTCTCCCTGTTAGTGTTTGGGGGGTATGGCACTTGGTTTTATTTGACCAATGACTTGGCCACCAGCATTTTTTGTTTCGGAATGGTGGGGGCCATTCTCGGTTTTTTGATTTTTAACTACCGTACCTTGATTTTTATGGGTGACACCGGCTCGCTGGTGATCGGTTTTCTGGCCGCGGCCATTTCGCTCATCTTCTTGCAGGACAATGCCCAGCTACCTCCCGAGAGTCCACTCAAGTTCCCTAGCCCAGTATTTTTTATCTGTAGCATCTTGGGCTTTCCCCTCATCGACACCATCCGGGTATTTGCCATTCGAGTGGCCAGTAGGCGTTCGCCCTTTAGCCCCGATAAAAACCATTTGCACCATTTGCTCATTTCCTTGGACTTGCCCCATTACCAAGCCACTGCCATTTTGTGCGTCACCAATGCGGCCTTCGTGGGTGTTGCTTATTACGGCCAAGGGATAGACGATACCTTGGGCATAATAATGGCAACCGGGCTGGCCCTAGGGCTGACGTATTGGCTCAAAAGGCGGTCAGATGCGTATTTGGCTGCCAAAAAAGCCGGCGAACCAGCGCCGCTCATCGAGACATCCGTTCACCCCAAGCCACACCCCCAAGAGATTAGCCTTTAATTGCGGGCCACTTGCCATTTGCACACCGTATTGCCGGCAGTGGTATAAACCTCAAATGCCTCCTCAGTGTCCAAATAGCGCAAGGACACCTCCCGATCGCTGGGCAGTGGGTTGGGCAACAGTGCTTCCCCATTCAAGTAGAACAGTTGTAAGAGTTTGGTTTTGGGATCGGTAATGGCCACTAGTTCCAAGTTGGTCCCAAAGTTAAAATACTGGATCACTTTGGGACTGCTGGTGACCATTTTTTTCTTGAACAGTAATTTCCCTCCTGGGGCATAAAACAGCAGCCAATCCTCCATTTGCCGGGCCACTACCCAGCCCTGACGGTTTTGCTCATCGGTACAAAGCTGGAACACCCCGTCTGGCCCAAACTGCTCGCGCCCGGTTACCTGACCCAATAAGTTCAGACTGACCAGATCGCCTTTATCGGTGAGCAGTTGCAACACTGTATTTTCCATGCCTGACCCTTCTTGGAGATACACCGGGGAAGCAATCGTTTCGCTGAACTTGACCGGGAATCCTTGATAATTGGTGCCGTTGCGGCGGATGGCATACATCCCGCCGTCTTGTTGCACCGCCAAGATACAGTCTTTCAAGCCGCTGCGAATGTGGAACGGGGGCATGATCAGCCGGTTCAATTGTGGTCTTGGCGACCACCCAGACAGAATATTGCCACTTTTATCGAACAGATAGATGTTGCCCAGCTCGTCGGCCGCCGCAAAACGGTAGTTCTTCGAGTTGTCGTAATCGATCACCGAAAGCTGCCGGAGGGGGGCTTGCCAAGAAAACGCCTTGGGGAAACCGGTGACAAAACGGCCCAGCCGATCGACCACATAAATGCCACCGGAGGTGCAAAACAAGAACTGAAACTTCTCATTGTTGTAAATATCGATCTGGTGGATATTGCCAGCGATCTTGCCGCCCAATGGGGTTGACCATAGCCGCTTGCCCTCGGAAGAGAAAAGCGACAGGTTATTTTGATTGTCTTGGACCAATGTTTCCCAGCTTTTGTCAACGTGGCTCCGAAATATCCACGGTCGGGTATTGATGGGCGCGGCCACCTTGGTGGCGTACTTGGCCAAGGCGGCAGATCCCCGCCCCGTAGCTGGCCGGAGCCGGCGGTGTTTCAGGGCCAGCACAGCCTCAAACTTGTTGTCTTGCCGGCTCATCTGCAGGCCCAACCACTCCACCCGCAGGAGCTGCCGCTGATGGGCCACCGCGGTGGCTTGGCGCTCAGGGAGCAGTTGGGTCTGCAACTGCTTCCAATACCTGACTTGACTGGCCACCATTAGCAGATTGGACTCAGCCCCAAAAAGGGATATAAATTCACCATTTTTGACCGATTTGCCCCAAACTTGCTCATTTTCTACCTGATCCAGCCAGTTTTTAACGGCGCGGGCACTGTTGCCAATCACCAAGTAATCGCCAAAAAAACCAACAAATGAGCGTGGAAAGTCCGCAAAACTTGGCCCATAAAGTTTCGCGGGCAGTTCGGGCACATCCACTTGGGCAATGTTCAGCTTGCCATAAACCTCACGAGCCACGGTGTCTTTTTTGAGGTTGGCGGCGTTTTGGGCCAGTGAATTCACCCATTTTTCTACCTTGAACCTTGTTTTGACGCGCACCAGCACCACCCGGTCACTCACATTTTTATCCACATTTTCCATGATCAACAGGGCCACTTCGCCGTTGGTTTCCCCAAACAAATCGGTGGCGGAAAAATTAAATTCCTCCTCCAAAGATTCAGCCGAGCTGGTCAATGGCTCGCGGCCCACGTCGGCGCGGTGGGCCTGCCAAGCCTTCAACAGTTTTGGCCCGTCGGAAAACCCCAGGCGAAGCATGAGCGCCGTTTGCTGGGGGACATATTGCAGCAGTGGCTGGTGTGGGCTGGGAACCTGCCCCGCCAAAATATTGACCCAGTCAGTGGAGCCATCCTCGTCCCGAAACACCCTCCCCCGCAATACCAGCGAACCACGCTGCAAGTCAGTTTCAACCGCCAGTGATTTGGCCCACTGGCCCACCCCGGCCCAGTCATCGCCCGAGAAAGCCGCCAGGAATTCCGGCATTTTGCGGATATTGACGTAAGTGTAGGGCCGATCGCCCGTCTCGATCTTGGTCAATGCGCCCCGGTTGAGGGTGTAAAAATTGTCGCGGTTTAGGGCACTAAAATTTCGGATTGCATCCTCGAGCAAAAAAGGCGAGAAACTGGCAATAAAATAATTTTTGTAAAACAGATAAGAAAACACTTCGCCGGTGGCCCGATTCGAGATTTCTTGGATGGTCTGCCCTTGGTATTGGCGGGCCTCGGTGCTGTACTTGCCCTGTTTGACCCACTGATCGATCACCGACTGGACCGGTGGCGGGCCATCAGTGGGCATGGGCACATAAAACAAGTAGCCAATATCAGTTCTCCCCATCACGTGGATGCTGGCATAGATCCGCTTATTGCGGAGGTAGGCCATAATTTCGCGGCCTTGGCCCGGAAGAGTGGCCAGTTGCTCGAGCCGCTGCTGAAGCTGGGCAAAATAAGGGATTTCCTTGAGCCCTTGCCACAAATAAGTGCTGTCGGCCTGCTTCCACCAATTGGCAGCATCTGGAATGTCCACTACTGCCACCGCCCCAGCGGGCACCAGCAAGAAAACATCTGCCGTTTTGGACTTGTTCCACAAAAAACGCACAGCTTGGGTGAGGGCCAATAAAATCAGGGCAATGAGCAGGGCCAGCAACCATTTGGCGTATCGGGAGACGAGGGGAAACGTTTGTTTGTCCACTTGGGCGTTATTTTTCTACGAAATTAGAAGAAACAGACCGATTTTGCCAATAACTAATGAATGACATTGTGGGGAGTGCGCCCGCGCACATGTTTCTGTTTATGGCACATTCAGGCCTTGGGGCGCTTCATACAGCATGGGCTTAGGTGTGTTGCACGTCCACCTATTTTTTGTTTCTCACTTTTAACGGCGTGCCACCCAACAGGATGTGTTGGCAAGCTCGCCTCATGGACACGGGAGCGGGCATTTCCTCCGAGCGATCGGCGCGGCTATTTGACCCGAGCAGCCATTCTTCCACTTTTGGCACCGACTAAGAACCTAATACCGGCCTTACCCAAGCCTGCCAGCCTGGCCAAAAAAAAGGCGCGCCCCCACCAAATTGGAGAGCGCGCCAAAAACTGATGGGATGATTTGCTTATTTGCCGCCTTTCAATGCCCTTGGGACCGTCACGGTGGCCACCGTGACCAAGGGACTGGACAAGATTTTGTAATTCTCTGATACAATGTCCTTGATCCGGACCGATTTGCCCAAGTCCATGTCCGAAATATCGATATTGATAGCATCGGGCAAATTGGCGGGCAACGCTTGGATGCGCACCTTGGTCACCTTTTGGACTAGTTTACCCCCTTTTTGCACACCTGGTGCCACTCCGCTCAGTTGCAGGGGAACATCTATTTTGACCTCCCTATCTTCAAACAACTGTAAGAAATCTGCATGCAAGATCATTTCGTTCACGGGATGGAACTGTATGTCCTGCAAAATGGCTTGATACAGCGTTCCCTCAATGTTGAGTTCTACCCGGTGCACTTCTGGGGTGTAGATCAAGTTCTTGAACAGGATCATGGGCACGGTGAAGTGCACTTGGTGATCACCCCCGTACAATACGCAGGGCACGTTTGCTTCCAGCCGCAGATCTTTTGCCGCCTTCTTGCCGAGATTTGCTCTTTGAAACCCTATAATCTCAAGCGTTTTCATGGTAATAAAATGTTAAATGAAAAAATTAAATAAACAAAGTACTAATGGATTCTTGATCGTGGATTTTACGGATAGCTTTGGCAAACATATCGGCCACCGACAATACTTTAACTTTGGGATGTTCCACTTTGAGGGCTAGGGTGTCGGTAATAACCAACTCTTCCAATTGCGATTTGTCGATGTTCTCCATTGCCTTGCCCGACAGGATCGGGTGGGTGACAATGGCCCGGACTGACTTGGCGCCCTTGTCTTTGAGCACATCGGCGGCCTTGCAGAGCGTGCCAGCCGTGTCCACCAAATCATCCACCATGAACACGTCGGTTCCCTCGGGATCCCCAATGACCTGCATGGAAGCTATTTCATTGGCCCGCTTGCGGTATTTGTCACAAATGACCATATCGGCATTGAAATACGCCGCAAAAGTCCTGGTCCGGCTTACCCCGCCCACATCGGGCGCGGCAAACAAGGTGTTCAGGTTGTTTTTTTGGATCAACACCTTAATATAGGGCACAAAAACCACACTTGCACTGAGGTGATCGAGTGGTATGTCAAAAAACCCTTGGATCTGGCCCGCGTGCAGGTCACAGGTAATCACCCGGTTGGCCCCGGCAGCCGACAAGATGTTGGCCACCAGTTTAGCCGCAATGCTCACCCGGGGGCGATCCTTGCGGTCTTGGCGGGCATAGCCATAATAGGGAATCACCACGGTAACATGCTTGGCCGAAGCGCGGCGAGCGGCATCGATCATGAACAGCAACTCCAGCAGGTTGTCCGAGGGCGGGTTGGTCGATTGGATCAAGAAGACGTGTTCACCACGGATGGACTCATTGAAAGCTACTGAAAGCTCCCCATCACTGAAGCGATGGCGATCCATTGAACCTAACGGAGTACCATAAGAATGGGCAATCTTTTCAGCCAGATCCAACGAACCAGAACCGGAAAATATCTTGACAGGCATAACTGTTTGGGTTCGTAATGTGGCAACTCAGGGTGGGCAAGAATCAAATAGGAACCACCTATAAACGAAATAATCCCTTCACGGGACTATTTCGTTATTGGTTGACTGGCCAGGGCTCGAACCTGGAACTTTCTGAACCAAAATCAGACGTGCTACCATTGCACCACCAGTCAATCTGTAATTGAATACGGGCACAAAATTAAAGGTAGTTTTGCTAACCTCAAACATTCGCAGCATTTTTTTTTAAATTTCCTCCCACTTATCTTGGTTCAGTGGCCAACATCACTTGACGGATTGGGCACAAAGGGTTACTTTTAAGGATTATAAACCACCATTCCCCTTTTTGAAAACCATGCTCCAGAGCGAAGAAAAAAAGCCCGTTGCAGCCTCGCGAACCTTGATCACCGAGTTGATGATGCCCTACAACGCCAATTTTGAGGGCAAAATCAATGCCGGGGCCATTCTGACCCTGATGGATCGGGCGGCTTTTACTTGTGCCTCGCGCCATTCGGGCAGTTTCTGCGTAACGGTATCGATCGATGAAATAGAGTTTTTCTATCCCATCCAAGTGGGGGACTTGGTCACACTCATGGCCTCGATCAATTATGTGGGCAACACTTCGCTGGTGGTAGGGGTCAAGGTGGAGTCTGAGAACATTAAAACCGGACAACGCCGGCACACCAATACCAGCTATTTCACCATGGTGGCCAAAGATGAACGGGGGCGGCCATTGGCGGTCCCCGGCTTGCTGCTGGAAGACTTGGAAGACGTACGCCGATTTTTGGAGGCCATGTACCGCCGGGAAAGCAAGCTCAAAAGCAAGGTTAGTTTTGAAGCCAAGGCCAGAGAGATCGACCCGATTGCTGATTTATCCAAATTAAATCGAGAGCGCTGCGAAATTGGCTTTGAATTGGATGATTAGCCCGTAAATTTATTGTTATGTTCAAACTTTTCGCCCACAAAACTTTTACCCCCCAAGAGCGGGTCATTTTTCGCTTTCTGCGTCGAGGGCAAATCTTCGAGAAAATGAACGATAGTGAGCTGGCCGAATTTCTGCCCTACTTGCACCCGCGCAAGTACGCCCTCAACGAAGCCATTTTTTTCCGGGGCGACCCCAGCCAAGCCCTCTACATTATCAAATCGGGCGAAATTATCCTCAACTTGGACGTACAAGACAAGTTTGAAGAGCTGCTCCGCCTGCGCACTGGTGATTCTTTCGGCGACAATGCCGTGCTCGAAGGCACCAAGCGCAATTTCAACGCCATTGCCGCAACGGACAACTGTGAAATCTATGTCATTGCCCAAGTAAACATCTTGGCAATTTTTGATGAAAATACCGAGGTTCGCGCCAAAATGCTCACCGCATTTGCCCGGTATTATGATCGGTATGTTTCGCACATTGTGCGGGCCTATCGGGATAACTTTGGCTTCTTTGAACTGGGCAAAGCCTATCTGGGGGCCAAAAGGGAATAGGCCCGCGTTGTCAAACCCGCACCACTTTCATCACCTCGGTATAGACCAGCAACCGCTGGGCTGGCCGACCTTGGTAAGCCGGGATCTGTTGGATAAATTTGGCATAATCAGTGATTTGCTTGACATGGCTAGGCCGTTGCTCGGCCCCGGTTTTGTAGTCGATGATGGTGATCAGATCCGGATCGATGATTACCCGGTCGGGGCGCTTACTGTCTTCTGAATTTCCGGTGCGCACTATCAGTTCCTTTTCGTTCAAAATCTTGCGCAGCGGCAGTGCATGGTAATAGTCGGCCAGTTCGGGCAGTTGGGTCACGGCTTCCATCTTGGCCACCATTGTAGCCTGTTGATCGGGCTCGATCAGGCCGGCAAAAATCAATTTCTGAACCGCCTTGGCGATATCGTCCCGGGTTTTTACCTTCTCAAATGCATAATGCACCAAGTTTCCCTGCTTTTGGGCCTCATACATGCTCTCGATGCTGATCTTGCGCTCGCCCATGCCCGTGTCGTCGCGGCGCATCCGAATTTTATCGCGACATTCGGTGCTCAAAAAATGGGTGAGGCGGTACTCACCCCCGCTGACAGGCTTGGCCCGGCCAGTTTTGGGGCTGGCATCGGCCTGAAGCACAAAATGCGCGCCCAGGGCATCGGTTTGGGTGGGCTCGCGGGTGGCCACGTAGTCCCGCAGCCATTTCTGAATCTTTTTCCCATCGGTTTTATCTCCCCCCTTGGTAAGAATGTAGAGCTTTTCTTCGGGCCGGGTGAGGGCCACATAAAACATATTGACCGAATCAATAAAAATGGCCTCGGTTTCCCGCTGGTAAATTTCGGCAAATTCCGTTTGGAGAAGCTCCTTTTTGAGGGGCAAGATTACCGTTTTCAGCTTCGGCACCACTGGGTTGCCTTCCCAGTTGGCCCAGATATGGCTATTGTTCTTGGGCGTGGTGTCCCAGTCGGCAAAGGGCAAGATCACCACCGGGAATTGCAGCCCCTTGGACTTGTGGATGGTCATGATCTGGATGGCATTGCCCGTCTTGGGCGTACTGACCGAGATGGAGTCGCACTTGCGGTCCCAGTGTTCCAGAAATTCGGGCAGATCATTGCTCTGGTTTTGGCCAAAAGCCGCCACTTCATCCAGTAACCGCTGCAAATAAATTTGTTCGGCATGTGCCCGGTTGAGCTCAAACACCCGGATCAGTTCCTCCACTGTTTCGTAGAGCGATAGGTATTGCAACTTGCGGGAAACGAGCGAGGCCCCGAAATTTTCCTTCAAAAAAAGAAAAAAAAGTTTGAGTGAATTTTCCCGGCTGGCCCGGGCCACCGCCTCGTGGGTCTCGGCCCGGTACTTGTTGCCTTGGCCGTCCCGGGCGAAATGCCGGAACAGGAAGTACAGCAGTTCCGATTTGCGCAAATGGTTGACCGGCTGGGTGAGCACTCGCAAAAAGTCGATGACAAATGACACCGTGGGCGAGTAGGTCAGCAGCAGCGATTCGGTGGAAATCACTTGGTACTGATGGGCCAAGAACTGTTCGGCCAAATAAGACGCATGGCTGTTTTGGCGACAAAGAATGGTAATGTCGCCCAATTCGTAGCCTTGCTCACCCACCAGCGTGTCCACCAAGGCCCGACAGCGCGCAAAAGTGAGCCGCCGGTACTCCTCAGCTTTGGGTGGCTGGTCACCACTGGCCAAAAACGACAACTCAACGTGGCCACCGGCGGCCTTGTGTGCCAGCTGGGAGTGCTGGGTGTAATAGCGGCCCAATTCAGGGAAACTGGCCTGGTTTTGTTGACACACAAAGTCAAAAAAATGATTGTTGAAATCAATCACTTGGGGCAGGCTCCGAAAATTGGTGCCCAGAAAATGTTGGCTGTAGAGGCGGCGAAAAATCAGGCTATCCAAGGCGATGGGTGAACCGGGCCGGGCCGAGGGCACGCTGGGCAGGGCCACGATAAGTTCGGCGTTGCCGCCCCGCCACCGGTAGATCGATTGCTTGGCATCCCCCACCACCATGCTGGCCAGGTCATAGCCCAGGGCATTGGCCACCAGCGGGATCAGGTTGTGCCATTGCATCTGCGAAGTGTCTTGAAACTCATCGATCAAGATGTGCCGGTACTTTTCGCCCATCCGTTCATAGATGTAGGGCACTGGTTCATTCTCGACAATTTGGTTGATCCGGTGGTTAAATTCACTGATGTGCACCTTGTTTTTCTCCATCATCAATTGCCGCACTTCGCGTTCCAGTTCGTGGATGGTGCCCAGCCGATAGTTGTTTTGGAGGCCGTAGCCCGCCACTAGGTAGTTGCCCAAGTGCCGATCCCGATAGGTGATGATTTCGTGGAACAGCGCGGCCAACTTGCTGCTCATGCCGTCCACCGCCGATTTTTCGGAGGCAGTGGCCTTGCCACCGTACCACTTGTTTTCGCTGATCGTCTTTTTTACATGCGCTCCATACCCTTCCCCAACCTCCAAAATTTTGTCAAACACCCGGTTGCTGAGCCGCAGAAAAAACGCATAGATCCCATTACCTCCTTGGTGGAAACTGCTGGCCGTCAGTTCACTGCGCTCGATCAGGTGCATGGCCGCTTGGCCCCGCTCTTGCAAATATTTTTCAAAAACGGCGCGGGTACGGTGCAATTCGTCGCGGATGTCCCGAAAATCGGGTTTGGTCAAATGGCCCAATTGCGCAACGAGCGGGCGCGTATCCTCCCGGAAAATACACTGGCCAAACTCGATCAAGGTGCGCTCGATGTTCCAATCCCGCTCATCGGTCACTTGTTGTTGGACAAATTCGGTGAGCCACGAGGTCAACTGGGCATCGCGTTTTTCGCCGGTCCGATCCAACAGCCGCTGAACGGCCTCCTCGAGCAGGGGCTCGGTTTCGGTCTCTACCTCATAATTGAACGAAATGTCCAAATCCCTAGTAAAAGACTGCACAATCCGGTTGGTGAACGAGTCGATCGTGCTGATGGCCAGATCCGAATATTGGTGGATGATGGTACTGAACACTTGGCCAGCCCTGTGCACCAGTTCCAGACGCAGGGCCTCGGTGAGCATGGTGGCGTAGGGTGGGTACTCAACGGGGATTTCGGTCAACAAATCTTCCAACAGGGGCAGGGATTGGCCCTCAGCCCAGTCCTTGATCCGCTCCAGGGCCGACACCACCCGCTCCTTCATCTCAGCGGCGGCATCCCGGGTGAAAGTGACCGCCAAGATGTTTGCGTAGTAATAGGGGCTAAAACCACCCGGGGCTGCTGGAGCCACCAAAGCCAGTTTGATAAATTCTTTGGTCAACGTAAAGGTTTTTCCCGAACCGGCGGAGGATCGATAAACTTTGAATGATTGCATGGGAGCGATGGATCGTCGGCCAAACATACGCCAGAATTGGGCCTTGGCCAATGGGTGGTTCAAGAAAAAGCTCGGTCGTGGGCTCCTGCCCGACCGGGGAATGCAGAAAATGCCCACCGGATCGGTCAAAAAAAGAAAACCCGTGGGCCGGATCTGGTTCTGGCAATCCCTCTGCCAGTACTATGGAGCGAAACGCGCGCTTTTGTTGGAAAAGATTGCTTGTTTTGTGTTTGTTGGTCACGTGTTTTCATTTCAAACTTTTTGCCCTGCTCCCATGCTCACCAGCCAAAAACACTTGTTTGATCTCGATGATCAAACCCACTACCTCAACTGCGCCTACATGGCACCACTTCTCAAAAGCGCAGCAATTGCTGGCAATCAAGCCATTGCGCGCCGTCGCCAGCCAGCCAGTATTTTGCCCGAACACTTTTTTACCGATGCCCACCGGTTGCGGGCGCTCTTTGCCCAGCTCATCCACTGCCCTGATCCGCAGCGGGTGGCCATTGTGCCGTCGGTGTCGTACGGCATGGCCATCGTGGCCAAAAACCTATGTGCCAAACCGGGCCAAAACATAGTGGTGGCCCATGAGCAGTTTCCCAGCAACGTGTATGCCTGGCACACGCTGGCGCAGGAGCGCGGCCTGCACGTGCGCACG
>JAYUVL010000295.1:0-4366 GCA_043754075.1 Cytophagales bacterium
AACCATTTTGGTGCTCTGCCCCGATGCCCACGACGCCAAGCACCGAGAGGTGCTGTTTATTCGCGAAACCAATGCGCACATTGCGGTTTGGGAAGGGCACAAATATACCAAAGAAGAGGCAGCGGCCACTTCGGGCATTCAAACGGTGTATTGGACCCACCAGTTCAAAAGTATTTTCGCAGCCTTGGTGTTTGAGTCCGAGCACTTGTACCTCAACACCAACGAACACCTGCGCAACAGCACCGAAGTGCCTTCCCGCGATGCCCGGTTCATCCGTTGGTGCCGCCAGGAATATCCGCTGCACAAGTATGAACGCCTGCAACCGCTCATGCACCGCCTGCGAGCGGTCAAATCGCCGCTGGAAATTGACCTGATCCAACAGGCCTGCCACATCACCGAAAAAGGTTTTCGGCGGTTGTTGCCATTCATCAAGCCGGGGGTGTGGGAATATGAGATCGAGGCCGAGCTGGTCCACGAGTTTATCCGCCAACGGTCACAGGGGTTTGCTTACGGGCCCATCATCGCCTCGGGGGCCAGTGCGTGCGTGCTGCACTACACGGCCAACAACCGGCAGTGCCAAGCGGGTGAAGTGCTACTGATGGACGTGGCCGCTGAATACGCCAACTACGCCTCCGACCTCACGCGCAGTGTGCCCGTGAGCGGGCGGTTTGCCCCGCGCCAACGGCAGGTATATGATGCCGTGCTGCGGGTCATGAAAGCCGGTAAAGAAATGCTCAAAACCGGCAATAATTGGATTGACTACCACGCCGAAGTGGGCAAGGTGATGGAAAGCGAGCTGATTGGCCTCGGCCTGTTGAAAAAACATGAGGTGGAGGCCCAAGATCCCGATAAACCCCTCTATAAAAAGTATTTCATGCACGGCACTTCCCACCACTTGGGGCTCGACGTGCACGACTATGGCAGTAAGTACCATGTTTTTGAACCGGGGATGGTATTTACCTGTGAACCTGGCATCTACATCCCCGAGGAAGGGCTGGGCATCCGGCTGGAAAACGACATTGTGATCACCGAAAACGGCCACATCGACCTAATGGCCAGCATCCCGTTGGAAGCGGAAGAAATAGAACACTTGATGAACACCAAACCCTAACCATTTTGCCGAAATGGGCCAACACAAAATGATCATCCAACGGCTGTACATCTGCTTGGGCAAGCGAGACGGCCCCGGTATGGCCAGCCTCTACCATGACGAGGCCACCTTTACCGACCCAGGATTTGGCCTGCTGAACGCGGAACAAACGCGGGGAATGTGGAAGATGCTCTGTGAGCGCGGCAAAGACCTCCGGGTGCAATTTGAGGTCAAACAAGTGGACGACGAAGTGGGGCAATGTCATTGGCAAGCTTGGTACACCTTTTCGGGCACTGGCCGCCAAGTGCACAACCAGATCACGTCGGAATTCACTTTCAAGGACGGTAAAATTTACCGCCAAGTGGATCATTTCAATTTCTACCGCTGGTCGCGGCAAGCGCTGGGCGTGCCCGGCCTTTTGCTCGGCTGGAGCGGTTTTCTCCAAGCCAAGGTCCGCCAAAAAGCCCTGGCCGGACTAGCCAGTTTTATGCAAAAAAAGGCTCAAAGCGAGAGCAAGGCATAGCCCTTTAGTTGATAAGTGGTAATCAGCGTAATGGCCGAAAGGGCCACTTTGATTGGCTTGTTGAGTTTCTTCGCATCGATGTTCCGGGCCCGCAGCGATTGACCGCAGACAAACAGTTGCACGCCGGCCTTTTCCAACGCTTTGAAGATGGGGGTATTGGGATTGGCCACCTTGTATTTGTCTTCGTAGCGGCGGTCGTCCATCGCGGTAAAGGCCGCTAAGTGTTGAAACACACAGATGATCTTCACTTGTTTGCGGGGCACTTTGCCCAATTCCAGCAGGTTGATCAGCCGGGCCACCTTGAGCAGGGACTGGTTGGCTTCTTCGGGATTGTCGTTGGCTTTGATATCGATCACGATGTGGTAGTTGAGGTTCCGATCGGGATCTTCCTCCGATTCGGGAATGGGGTAAGACTCCCCGTAGTTATCGATTCGGGGAAACACCGGGGCTTGCGCCTGCACGTGGGCAGTCGCGCCCAGGATCAAGCTCCCCACCAAACAAAGCAAAAAATATTTTTTATTGAAAATCATGTCTTTACTGTTTAAGAAATAAAATTTACCATAAACTGGAAGTTGTTACAAGGACAAAATCGGAACAACGGCAATGCAAAATAAACATTTTGGGTCAATTTACGTGATTTTTGATTAGTTGGGATTTCAAAATTACGGAGAGGTGGTCCTTAATTTGAACCCGTTTTGCTAAGTGAATCCAATCAGCCAACGCATGGTGCGCTACGTTATCTGCTCATTTTCCCTTGTGCTTGCTTGCCTGGCCAGCGCATTTGGCCAGCCGGGCAACCGGCCCAGTTTCAAGGCCGAAGCCTTGGTCAACCCGCAACTGGCCCAAGCTTGGGGGCAGTGGGCCGTGATTTCAAGCTGTTGGGGCGCGATTTCTACCTTGAGGTGGAATATGCCCACGATTTTTGGAACGTTGCCCGCAGGTTGAGCGGCAGCGATTTCGAGGCCGAGTTGGTCGGGCTGCCGGTCGGTGCCTCGCTCAAACGGCGCGCTTGGGGGATTGGCATGGGCTGGCGGTTCTGAGCCGGGCCGCTCATTCGCCGGGCCGCACCCCCAGCGTTTTCCCGAGCAATGGCAAACTTTCCTTGATCACCGGGTGATAGGGATCGGCCTGGCGGTACAGTTGCCGGGCTTTCTCGATCTGGCCTTGTTGGTACAGCACTACGACCAAGCCCACTGTGGCGTTGGGGCTGCTCGGGGCGTACTTCAGGGCTTTTTCGTAGTACTGCTGGGCTTCGGGCAGGCGGTTGAGCGCCCGCAGGCAGTAGCCCACCTGGACCAAAGTGCCCGAGTGGTAAGGGTTTTGGGCCAGCCCAAGTTCCGCCTCGGCCAAGGCTTGGCCCAAGTTGCCCAAGGTCAAGTGGGCCGAGCTGCGGAAAAGCCCCGCCGGGTTGCCCAGCCCGTCTAGCGACAAAGCCCAAGGCTTGGTGCGATCCAGGTATTCGAGTGCGCGGTTGGGGTCGGTGGCCAGTTCGCGCTTGGCCGCCGCCAGCCGCCGGTCGGCCACGGCCCGGTTGGCCAGCCACCCCACCCAGCCCAGCAACGCCACCCCCAAAACCAGTACCCATTTGCCGCCAATCTGCTGGCTAACTTTGGCCAGCGGCGGAGCGGAGATGGCGCGGCGCAGTTCCCACGCCAGCGTGGTGCCCAGCCCCAAGGCCAGCAGCAACAGACTTTCGGGCCGCTCGCCGGGAAAATTGACCAGCGAATCGAGCAGGTAAGCCACGCCCAACAGCCCCACCGCAAAACTTTCCGGGGCTTGGCGGTGGCGCCACCAAAGCGACCCGAACATACCCCATAGGCCCAGCCAAGCCAGTAGCCCTAGGGTGCCGAGTTCGGCGGTCACCCACAGCCAGTCGTTGTGTGGGTTTTGGAACACCAGCGTACCCTCGGCCATGAGCGAGCCTGCCGTGCTGTAAGTCGGGAAGGCAATGCGCCATTGGCCCGCCCCGAGTCCCGCAACTGGGTGTTCGGCCGACATTTTCAGCGAGTTGACCCACATAAACCGCCGCTCGGCCAGCGAGTTGGTCAGGGGATCGCCCGTCGCGAAACCGTCCCACGCTTGGCCCAGCTGGCCCGACCATCCCAGCGCGCCCAAGCCCAGCACGATCGCGCCTACCCCGATCAAACGGGCGGTCGTTTTGCCAATGCTTGTTCCCACCGACTTGGCCAGGCCCAAAACCACCAGAAGAAGCCCGACCACGAGTCCGGTGCGACTGTTGGCCAGCCAGAGGCCATAGCCCACTACCACTAAACTGGCTATGGCCAGCCAGCGGTCGGCGAGCGATCGGCCATTGAGCCAAAAACCGATAAAAGGCAGGGAGAGAAACAAAAAGGTAGCCAATAGGTTGGGGTTGCCATGCAGGCCACATGGCCCAACTTTGGCGTGGCAAAGACCAGCCAGGGCCAGCCCATGGAATTGCAAAACGCCCGTCAATACTGCCAGTACCGCACCAAAGGCCACCGTCCGGGCCAAATGTCCAAAGTAGGCGGGATTTTCAGCCAAAAAAGTGGCACTCACGAGCGTAAATGCGCCAAGCACCAACCAACGCCCGGCACTGAACCAGGCCTCAGGTGCGTTGATGGCCCAACTGACCGACAAGGCGGACCAACCCATTAGGAGTGCCCATGCCAGCAGTAGCCAAGTGGTGGGCAATGTCCACGACAGCCCCCCCAGCCAGTGTATTAGCACCTTGCGTTGGCCAAAGAGCAAGCTCAGTGTGAGGCCCGCCCACA
>JAYUVL010000296.1:0-4506 GCA_043754075.1 Cytophagales bacterium
CGGTCAATGCCCTGCTCATTTTCAGCAGCCAGTACGAGCACTTAAAAATCAAAATGCTGGTCACTTATTGGCATTTTGTTGATGCCGTTTGGGTGGTGCTCTTCATCGTTTTTTTGTTCACCATCTAACCGCAGTTGGCCTACCCATTGCCCCCAGTCACTGCCCAATGGCGGGAAGATCGGGCGCTAAAGGATCAACCCCGCTACATTTTCCCGCCCAAACCCTCTTGGATTTGTCCGTACATTGTTGTAACTTTACCTTTCACCAACTTCTTTTTTACTCCAATGAAGCATTTATTTCTGGCCAGCCTGTTGGCTACTGTGAGTATTTTTACCGTTCAGGCGCAGCAGAAGCTCACCACTGATGAGTTTGCAAAAAAATTGGTGACTAGCCCAAATGGGCAAATACTGGATGTGCGCACCAAAGGTGAATTTGCCGCTGATCACCTCAAGAGCGCTATGAACGCCGACTGGAACAACCCCACCGAATTTGCGGAGCGCACCAAATATTTGGACAAAACCAAACCAGTATTTATCTATTGCTTAGGTGGTGGGCGCAGTGCCAAAGCGGCCGAAGCACTGGCCCAGCAAGGCTATCAAGTATATGACCTGATCGGGGGGATGCGCGCTTGGCAAGGTGCCAAACGGGAATACGACAAAGGAGCAAATGTGGCCAAAAAACCGGGCATGTCCGAGGCCGCTTTTGCTAAGCTTTTGAAGACCGAAAAGCTGGTGTTGGTGGATTTCGGGGCCAAATGGTGCCCTCCGTGCAAAAAACTCAACCCGATCCTGGACGAAGTGGCCAAAGAAAACGCGGGTACACTCAAAGTGCTCAAACTTGACGTTGACGAAAACCAAACGATGGCTGACGCAAAGCAAGTGACGGCCCTGCCGGTGTTGATGCTGTTCAAAGAGGGGAAGCTCGTCTGGAAACAGGAGGGCTTCGCCGACAAGAGTGCGATTCTGGCCGCACTCCAAAAAAACAAATAACTGCCATGGTGTGCTTGAGGGACATAAGCGCCTTACTGTCAAGACATAGCCCGATGTACCTCGCGAACTTGGCCCCAAGTTTGGCTAGTTTATTTATCGAACGGGATGAATACGGTACGAAATGGGCTAAAATCAGCATTGAAAGCCTTGACCAATACCGAGTCGGCTGCGTTCCCATAATACATTTTGGCCAATGACGTAGCCGACTCACCCGGCCTAATGTAGTGGGCCCCCTTGACGGGCACTATGTACCACTTTTCGTCCGGGGCTTCAATGAGTTTAATGGATTTCACATTGCTGATGTGGAACTTATTGGCCAACATTTCTGGATCATATAGATCATTCGAGTCTTTGAACAAGCCATACATCCGAAATCCATTCTCGACCAAAGGATCATATTGGTTGTCTTTGGTAGACTGCCGGGAGAGCGAATCCAACGTGCGCAATTCTTCATACCTTTCTAGCACGGAGTTACGTAAACTATCCGCTTCGTGCTGGGAGGTTGCTATCTTCTGGCTCCACTGACTTTTATTGCTCAGAAAAAGGACAATGATCAGCACGGCGAAAGCAAATAGACTTATCGCGGTAATGATGTCGCTGCGCGAAATGCCACTCGACTTTTCCATGGGTAACTACGTGAAAATTAAAAAAAAAATGAAACTTTCGGCAACCTTCCTTCTTTTTGCCCCTCTGTATGTGCAGAGTATCACTAAAACTCGAAATTCCATGAAAACTATGATAAAATCTCTCTTCCTCAAAACTTTTTTTGGCTTGGTAGCCATATTGGTCATTGGCCAGTCTAGTTTTGCGCAGTCCCAACTGGCCCAAGCAGGCAAAATCTGGTATGACGAAGGCTTTCTCTATGTCAATATTCTAAATGAAGGCGTGCTGGTCATCAACAACTTTGATCCCAAGGCTCCCCGTAAAGTCGGTTTCATTGCCATTCCCGGCAATGTGGACATGGCCGTCGTGGGAACGGTGATGTATGCCAACAGCAACCAAGACCTAGTGACGATTGACATCAAAGATCTCAAAAACATCAAGGAGCTTTCGCGGATACCGGCCGTGTTCACCCATCGGCCCCGGGCCAACAGTTGGGACAACAATGCCATTGCGTGGCGCAATGGAGCCGACCTGACCAGCCTGATCAACAACTGGTTCACCGCGCCCATTGCCAACGGGATAAATGGGGGCAACAACCGCAACAATGCCAACAACGGGCGCAGCAACCCGTGGTGGATGATGGGCAGCAACGGGGGCATATCCAACGGCATCAATGGTGGGGCAACGGGCAATCCTTTGGTAACATCGGCCGCGCCGGTCAATACCCGGCCCGCCAACAAACCAGCTTCAGTGGGTGGCAAGGGTGGCTCTATGGCCTGTTTTACTTTGCTGGACAATTACCTCTATGCCATTGATTCCAAAGATTTGCTCGTGTTCAGCACCGCAGACATGGCCAACCCCAAATTATTGGGCAACAAGATCCCGATCAATACTGACATCGAGACCATCTTTGCCTACAACGAGCGCTTGTTTATCGGTTCACAATCAGGGATGTACATCTATAATGCTACCAACCGCACCTCGCCGACACGCGAGGGCCATTACCGCCACACCCGGAGTTGCGACCCGGTGGTAGTGGAAGGCAACTACGCTTATGTGACCCTGCGTGACGGCTCGGACTGTGGTGGTGGGGTGAACCAACTGGATGTGATTGACATCAGCAATCCGGCCCGACCTGTGAAAGTGCAAACCTACCCGATGACCAATCCCCACGGGTTGGGCATTGACAACGGAACCCTGTTTGTGTGCGATGGCCGCGATGGTCTCAAAGTTTATGATGCCTCCGATGTGCGGGCCATCAACCGCAACCAACTGGCCCACTTCCGCAACATTAACACGTATGATGTGATCCCGGACAGCAACCGCAAGATCCTGATGATGGTGGGCTCCAACCGCATCACCCAGTACGATTACAAAAACCCGCGCAACGTTGGCCTGTTGAGCGAGATAGACCTGACCAGCACCAAAGATGTGCAACCGGCCACTGGAGCTAGCACACGCTAGTCAAGGTGGTGCAGGAAAATAACCCAGAACAAAAAAGATGGCATATCGCAAGATGTGTCATCTTTTTTGGTTGAACAATGCTACCTAGCTATTCCGGTATTTCTCTCTGGGCAAGTCGATAAGCTGTTTGCCCAGATCAAGGGCGAACAGCCAAGGGTTTTAGTTCGGTCAAATCGCCAATTTTGATGGACTGGCCGGTTTCCACACTTTTGCGGGCGGCAATCCCCACCAAAATCGACATTGCCCCATCGCGGGTGCCGGCCGATTGTCGGAGTGGATCAGGGGCCCCGGGGTAGCGAAAAATCTTGTCCTTGAGTCGTTCATCCCCCCCGCCGTGGCCGTCCGATTGCGGGATTTTGATCGTTTGGAGCCCGCCGAAGTTGGTCCAAAGCATGAGTTCGTCATGGTCGCGCTGATCGACGGCCTGCCGTTCTTGCACCCAAGTTTCCAAACGGCCCTTGGTACCGTTGAAAGCCAAACGGTAACCTTCATAGGGCGAATAGGTGGTGAGCGAGTAACTGACCTGCACGCCGTTGGCGTAGCGGATCTGCGCCCCCATTTTATCGTAAATATTGACATCCCCCGCAAAAACACAACCATCGCGCAGGTAGCCGTCGTGGGTTTCATTGGCGGCATACAAGGCCATCATTTCCTTGCTCTTGGTCATGTCCCAATAAAAACTGCATTCGTTCTTGTGGGGACACGGGCGGCAGTTGGTACTGCGAACGGCGCCGTTTTTGCCATAAAATTCCAGCGCACCCTGGGCATAGACTTCGGCCGGCTCCGATTCCAGCCACCAGTTGAGCAGGTCAAAATGGTGAGTGGATTTGTGAACGAACAGCGTCCCCCCCTTTTCCCGGAGGCGGTGCCAGCGGCGAAAATAGTCCGCCCCGTGCTGAATGTCCAAATACCAGTGGAAATCGACCGAGGTGACCTTGCCAATATCGCCCCGGCGCAATATTTCGTAGATTTTTTGGCGATGGGGCGAATAGCGGTAGTTGAAGGTAACAGTCACTTTTTTGCCAGTGCGCCGTTCAGCTTCCAAAATGGCCTGGCACTTCTGTTCATCGGTGGTCATGGGTTTCTCAGTGATGATATTGGCCCCCATTTCCATGCCCTTGATGATGAACTCGTGGTGAGTGGCATCTACCGTGGTCACTATCAAGGTGTCGGGCTTGACCTCGCGCATCATCTTCTCGAAGTCGGTAAAAGTGGGACAGCCCAAGCCAAGACCTTGTTTTACGGTTGCCACCCGGCCCGGGTTGATGTCGCAAAGGCCAACAAATTCCACAATATCCCCGTATGCCTTGAGCACATCGCGCCCCCACATCCCTGCCCCACGGCTGCCAGTCCCCACCATGGCCAATCGGGTTTTTGGACCGGGAGATGCCGCCAATGGCCCAGCGAGCACGGCCCCAGCCACAGCCACACCAGTTTTCTGGAGGAAAGC
>JAYUVL010000297.1:0-10178 GCA_043754075.1 Cytophagales bacterium
TCCAAAATAAGGGAAAGGAAGCTTTTGAAATTTCATGTGGCTTGTACAACCTGAAGCGAAAATTATTATATGCTTGATAATCAATCACCAGCAACTCTATTGGAAAGTTTATAGCAATCTATAAAAAGGAAAAAAATAATTGGCGTTTACAAACCGATATGTTTAATACAAGTATGGAAACACGGTCACCGCTTGAAGTTCCTGATTATTTAACATTGCCAAAGAACTAAAAGCACAAGAGAAAAACGGTACACAAAATTGGTTCAAACCCATTAAGTTAAGCTAGAAGGGTGGCAAGAGGCTTGTGCAGCGCTACACTTTTGGTAAAATATTTCTCCCAAAGGCATATTTTTCCCAGTCATTTTTTGCCCCAACAAAAAATCAATTTATCTCAAAGAACTTATCTCAATAGTTCTACTAAAAGCCTCGTTTATCATTGAATTCGGTCTAGTGCCGCTCCGTGGACTGCATCTAAAATCTGATATAATTATCCGAGCATTATGTTTTTTATCTACAAATCTGCGCGATACTTGTAACAGTCTCAAATTAGTTACGCGCCATTTTCTGATTCGGGCGCAGGCCACGTCGCGACTTTGCCTGCTGGCGGGATTGGTCTTTTCAGCCACCTTTATTTGATCAGCGAATATACTTTTTCCAAGGCCACATCCCGCTGTTTGAGCACGTCGTTCACCGAGGGGAGCAGCTCGACGGTGGGCCATACGCCGTGCCCCCGATCGGGGATGCCCAGCTCGTGGTTCACGCTGTACAGGGGCAGGCGCAGCCGGTTCTTGGTTTGGGGAAGCACCAGCCACGGCAACATGTTGGCATTGCAGCTCACTTCGCCACCGCCCGTTTCCTCGCCCACCAGTGTGGTATTGGGCCGCAGGTGCTTGAGGTAGGCCGCCGTTTGCGATGCGGCCGAGAAAGTGCCGCCGTTGATCAGCACATAGACCTGCCCGGTGAAGCGATCATTTTTGGCCGGGCGGTAATGGAACCGGTAATAGGTTTGCCCATTTTCGGTGGTTTTTTGCAGGCCAACTCCACCCGACCAGCGTTCGCGTTTGCGGGGGAACAACTCAAAAAACTGATTGCCGAGGCGGTCGATCATCGCTTCTTGAATGTGACGGCGATACGTCGCTTTTTGCTTCACTTTGCTGTAGCTAAACCGGAAATCATTGGCCAGTAGATAAGTGAGCAAAAAGTTGTTCTGTTGGATTTTGCCCCCGCCATTATAACGCAGGTCTATGATCAAATGCTTTATTTTTTTGGTGGCCAACGTTTTAAACACTTTGCGGTAAAATTTCTCGTATCCTCGCCCCACAAAGGCATCAATGTCCAAAATGGCCACACTGCTGTCCCGATCCGAAATGGCCAAGCGGCGCGTGGCTTGGTTGATGAGGTATTTGGGAGCTTTGGGCGATTTTGCCATTTGGGGACTGTTGGCCAAATTGATCTTTTTGATGGGCGGGCTGGGTTTTTTGGGCACCACTAGGTGGCAAGTGACGCGCCCGGTCGAATCTTTGACCCAAATCTTGCCCCGTTTCCGTTCTCCGTACAAGTAACTGAAATCCAGGGCAAAGTAGCGGCCCACGGCCACCCGTTTGTTGGAAGTGTTGTAGCCGTCGCTGGTGTTGATCGAATAGATCCCGCGCACGATTTCGCTGGCCGGAATGCTATCCACCATCACGATTTCTTGCCCAATCTTGAGGGTAGAGTCGGCACTGCCGTGGTTGGCCAGCCACAATTTGCCGTCCAGATAAAACGCGCCCAGGGGGAGAAAATGGGTCCGGTGCTTGGCCCGGTAACGGTAAAGTGCCTTTGGACCAATGATTTCGGTATGGCCACACCCCATGTGGTCAATCCATTGGAGCAACTTGACGCGGAATTCCCGGTCGGTCAACGGTTGCCTAAAATTTTGGCGTGTTTTGGTAAATAAATAATCCAAACTATCGCGGCTGATGTACTTGAACGCTCCGGGATGGAAGGTATATAGTTGATCCCGCATAAAGTCGAAGTCACGCTGCATGGCCGCCACTGATAGTTTTTGGTCGGGATGGTAATTCTTTTGGGCGCAACTGCCCAATAACAACAAAAGGAAAAAGATAGCGGATAAAATGGGCATCGGATACTCGAATAAGTAGTAAAGTTGGTAGTAGGATATGCAAAATAAGTAGTTAAGAAAACCTAGTTGTGAAATATGGATGATTTAATTTATTGAAAATCAATGTTTTTAAACACAAAAAACAAGGTAAGGCCATTTTGGCCAACTCTTTAATTGGATTTACCCTCGCCCAGCGTTGCATACTCGGGGAGCGATGGAGCAAATCTGGCCAATTGGCTCTCTCAATAGAATGTTTAGGTAAATAAATCGGCCCGGAAAACTGGTGATGGCTTGCGCGATCGGTGGCCCCGCAAATAGTCCCCAAAACTTTGCCAAGCTTTGGGGACTAGCGCAATTTGGGCCCGGGCCAGCGGGAAAATGGGTCATTTGCCGTTTTCAGGCCCGACGAGGCCGGCAAAGAGGGCCTGGCCAAGTACAGGGAAAATGGATCATTTGCCGTTCTCCGGCCCGTTGTTCCGTTGCACAATGCCGGAGATGAAGCGGTCCATGGCGGTGAAGAAAAAATCTACACTATAACCGGCCAAGAAGGCAAGGGCCAGGGGCGAGAGTGAAATGGGCAAATAGCTGGTCATATCATCGGGCACAAAAAACAGGCCCACCGCTAAGCCGGCCAATGCCCCCAAGTGAATGCGGAGCACATATTTGATGTCCGAGTCATTGGAATAGACCATGCTGCGGATGTCTTCGTTGAGTGTACGCAACACAAAGGCATACGCGCCCAACAGGCCATACAAGAGCGGGAGCACATACAGCGTGGCGATCAAGATGGGATATTGGCCCACTTGCCTGATCCGGTTGATGATGTCGATCCGATCTTGGTTGATAATCCCGTTTTCGGCTATTTTGCTCCGCGCACGCAGGGTGTCCAAACTGTAATATTTATCCTTGAGGATGAGCGAGTTGATCGGCTTTTGCCAACTGGCCAGCAGCTCGGCGCTGTTTTGCAGATTGGCCCCCAGCGCTTGCAGCTCGGTCTGCTTCTGGGTGGCGTTCAAAATGGCATTGGAGTTGCCCGCGCCGAGCAAGTTCAAATCGGCAATTTCTTTTTCAGTGGCCTGCATTTGTTTGTCGGTCATGGTCAGGTTGTTCATCAAAGTGCTGCCGATCAAGGAATAGATCTGTACCGTGAGCATGAGCACGAGCCAGAAAAGGGCCATCCAAGTGTAGCGGCGCACCCCTTTTCGGGCCAAAGAGGTGACCCGGCGGCTCTTGAGCCCAAGCACGCGGTACAGCCAGTTGGGATCTTGCAGGGTATCGAACGAAGCGCGGATGCTCTCGATGTTAACGGGTTTGATCACCTGCGAAATTTTATTGTAGGCGGTCCAAAAAACAGATTCATCCTCGGCAGTCCATTGGTTCTCCCGGTCCAAATATTTGGATCGGACGATGATTTGCGCCACGGCATCTTCTACCGCAATGCCCCGCTCGGAGGTGTAGGCCAGAATGAGCATTGCTTCCTCCAAGGCCCGTTTGAGTTGTTCGGGGTCAATAAACTGTTCTTTGATTTGAACGATTTCCGGAATATCGATGGAAGTTTTAATAGCCACGTTGGTAAAAATAAAGGGTGAGTCAGTTGCAAAGGATTATTGGACCGTTATTCTAAATTTGCACTCTTGGCCATTGACGAGCACTGGCTCGTTGTTGGCATACACCAGTTTGACTACCCAAGTGCCTCTGGTCAAATTTTGGGTTACTCGGCAATGGTACACCAATTGGCCTTTTACGGCCTTGGGCTGGGGATTGCTGGGGTCTTGGTTTACATCGACAATGAAAAGCCGCGCACTGTTGAATTTAAACCACTTGAACATGATTGGCAGCCGGTTATCGGGCTTGGTTGGTTCAAAAATAGCCGGGTTGAGCAAAAACTCGATATCTAGGCTCACTTGAGTGGACATCTCATTGATCCTGAGTGCCTTCTCTTCCCCGTTGGCCGAAGCCACTAGGTTGCCACCGATGTCCCATGCGGCACTTTGCAGGCTCGATATGATGCTGTCCCGTTTTTGGGCCAGCACACTGGGGATGGCCAGCCAAAGGGCCAAGATCAACAAGTACAAACACTTTTTCATGCACAACTCGTTATAATTATACTAAAAAAACCGGTCAAAAGTTGTCAGCGGACAATCAAATTTGGCGTAAGTTTAGCCCTTAAAATCTGCCAATCTGGCAGCCTTGGTGCTACTCTAGCCGATTAACGCAAAAAATCCCCCATTGTAGGTGGCCAAGCCGTTAAAATTTGTCAAACGCTGGTAAAATGTATTAAAACCCTGCTGTATCTCACATTAACGTATAAAATTTGAGTGACTGCAAGTAAGCAAAAAAGTTTGAACATTAACCAACATCGTCATGATTATGAAAAAGTGGCTTCCCGTGTTTTTGATCGCCGCCATGGGCGGAGCAGTGAGCATTGGCCTTTACAAATTGGCTGGCCTGGATCAAAAACAAATCGTTTTACAAGAGCAAGTGCCGGGAATGGGCCGGTTGACCGATTTTCCGGGCGCACCAGCCCCCTTTGATTTTACCGTTTCAGCCGAAAAATCCATGCCTTCCGTAGTCCATATCCGCTCAACGATGGGCAGTGAGCGCGTGGCCCAAAACCGCCAGCGCCAAGCGCCAGGCGGGCTTGAAGATCTCTTTGGCGATTTGTTTGGTGGTGGGGGAGGCCAGCCCTTCGGGGGTGAGGGCCAGCCGCGTGCTCCCCGTGAGGGCGCCGGCTCGGGCGTGATCATTGCCGCCGATGGCTATATCGTGACCAACAACCACGTCATTGAAAATGCCAGCGAAATCACCGTCACCCTGACCGACAAACGCGAGTACAAGGCCAAACTAATTGGTACTGACCCCACTACGGATATCGCCCTGCTCAAAATTGAGGAAAAAGAGCTGCCCGCCATGGCTTTTGCCAACTCGGACAATGTGAAAGTGGGCCAGTGGGTGTTGGCCGTCGGCAACCCGTTCGGCTATTTGTATTCTACGGTCACCTCGGGCATTGTGAGTGCCAAGGGCCGCAACATCCGGATCCTGAACGATTCCCTCTCGATCGAGTCTTTTATTCAGACCGACGCCGCCGTAAACCCCGGCAATAGCGGCGGGGCCTTGGTGGATGTGGACGGCAATTTGATCGGCATCAATACCGCCATTGCTTCCCAAACGGGTACTTTTGCTGGTTATTCTTTTGCTGTTCCGGTCAATTTGGTCAAAAAAGTGACCGAAGACCTGCGCAAGTACGGCACCGTACAGCGGGCATTGCTCGGGGTGAACATCCTGGATCTGAACGCCCAACTGGCCAAAGAATTTAATCTCAAAATTAGTGAGGGAGTAGTAGTGGGAGGGGTTCGCGCTGGTGGATCCGCCGATGCAGCCGGGATTGAGAAGAACGATGTGATCACCAAAATTGATGGCCAAACGGTCAAGTCGGTGGCCGAACTACAAGAAATGATCGGTCGCAAGCGCCCCGGCGATCAGGTGACGCTCCACCTCTACCGCGACGGGAGCCAACAGGATGTGAAAGTGACCCTCAAAAACCGCGACGGCAGCACGGGAGTGGTGAAACGCGAGGAAAAGGGGATTTTTAATGCCCTAGGGGTGGAACTGGAAACCATCTCGACCGGCGACCAAGCCAAGCTGGGGATCAACAGTGGGGTGCGGGTCAAGAAAATCATGAATGGCAAAGTGCGCAACCAAACCGACATGCGCGAAGGGTTCATTATCACCAAAGTGGGCAACAAATTGGTGAAGAGCGTGGAAGATGTGCAGCGGCAACTGGACGGAGTCGCCGGCGGGGTAATGATCGAGGGCAAATACCCCAATTCCAATGAATCTTTTTATTACGCTTTTGGCATGGACAATGAATAATGTGGCCCTCCAACAAGGCCATAAATGTCCCAAAAGCCCCGGAAATGATCCGGGGCTTTTGTTTTGGGTTTACTTTTACCAAACTTTGGGTTTAATTAGTGGCCTTATCTGCTTATTAATACTTGTTTTTGTTCCACCCACCTTGTCCGGCCGGTTGTTGCACTAGCCGGCTCGGTATTCGCCCCCGCATACGATACCAATCTAGATGCGGTTAACGCTTTAAAAAAACGCTTATCTTATGTTGAAAAAAACACTCCTGTTAACCCTTACTTTCGCTATCTCGAGTTTGGTGACTTTTGCTCAGCTCCAATCGCCCGAACAGTTCTTGGGCTACCGCATCGGGACCCAATTTACGCCCCATCACCGGGTGATGGCCTATCTCGAGCACGTGGCCGCCACTGCTTCCGATCGGGTAAAATTGCAAACCTATGGCCGCAGCTATGAAGGCCGGCCGTTGGTGGTGGCTTTGGTGTCGGCTCCGCCAAACATGGGCCGGATTGATGAAATCCGCCAGCAAAACCTCCGCTTGACCGGTTTGGCCGAGGGCACGGGCGACGCGGGCATCCCCGCCATTGTGTGGCTGGCCTACAACGTGCACGGGAGCGAGGCCAGTGGCACCGAAGCCGCCCTGCTCACCCTGTATGAACTGGTGCGGCCCGGCTCAACGGCCAGCGGTTGGCTACAAAATGCCGTGGCGGTGATCGAGCCGTGTGTCAATCCCGACGGCCGTGATCGGTACGTCCACTTTTTTGAACAGGTGCGCGGTGCACAGGTAAACCCCGCCATGGCCGCCCGCGAGCATCAAGAGCCGTGGCCCGGTGGCCGGTGGAACCACTACTCGTTTGACCTAAACCGCGACTGGGCTTGGCAAAGCCAACTGGAAACGCGCAATAAGGTGGCTTTTTACCAACAGTGGCTGCCCCATGTCTATGCTGATTTTCACGAAATGGGCTACAACAATCCCTACTTTTTTGCCCCTGCTGCCGAGCCTTTCCACAAAGAAGTTTCGCCCTGGCAACGCGATTTCCAAAACACCATCGGACGCAACCACGCCAAATATTTTGACAAAAATAGTTGGCTCTATTACACCAAAGAAACGTTTGACCTGCTCTACCCCAGCTACGGGGATTCCTGGCCCACCTACAACGGGGCCATTGGCATGACCTACGAACAGGGCGGCGGCGGGGCCGGGGCCATGGCCGTGATCACCGAAACTGGCGACACCCTTACCTTCCACGACCGAGTGCAGCACCAGCACACCGCCGGCCTTTCCACGGTAGAAGTGGCCGCCGCCAACCGCGAAAAAGTAGTGGGCGAATTCAAAAAATACTACGAAACCGCCCGCACCAATCCCACCGGCCAATACAAATCCTTCGTGGTTTCGGGCGACAATGACCCCAAAAAAGTGGCTGAACTATTGGCTTACCTGGATCGCAACTCGATCCGTTACGGTACGGCCAGTACAGCGGCCAAATTGCGCGGGTTCGATTACCAAAAAGGGGCCGACGCCGAAGTGCCCATCAAATCGACCGACATCGTGATCAGCACGGCCCAGCCCAAATCGGTGCTGGTCAAGGTACTGTTCAATCCCAAGACTGTTCTGAGCGATTCAGTCACCTACGATGCCACCGCGTGGGCCGTTCCCTATGCTTGGGGATTGAAAGCGTATGCCCTGACCGAAAAAATCGGCACTGCGCCCTATAAATCTGGGGCGGCGACGGTTCCAGCCCTCACCCCCGGGGCGTATGCCTACGTGTCCCCGTGGAAAAGTTTTACGGATCTCAAAATGCTGACCGCACTGCTCAGCCACGGCATTAAGGTGCGCTTTACCGAAAAAGCCTTTGGGGCTGGGGGCAAACAATACGCGCCCGGCTCGTTGGTGATCACCCGGGCCGACAACCGCAACCACCCCAATTTTGACAAAGCCTTGGCCGAGATAACCGTGGCGCAAGGTCATGGGCTGGACGCACTGGCCAGTGGTTTTGTGGATTCAGGCGTGGATCTGGGCTCCAGCGCCATGCACTATATCACCCCGCCCCGCGTGGCCGTCATCGGGGGCGAAGGCATCAGCCCCACTTCGCTCGGGGAAGTATGGCACTATTTTGATCAGCAGATCAAATATCCGATCACGGTGGTCGCACCCGGTTATGCCCGCCGGATGAACTTCAACGACTTCGATGTTCTCATCCTGCCCAGTGGGTTCTATGGCGATATTTTTGGAGAAGGCACGATGAGCCAGTTGAAGGCTTGGCTCCGTAGCGGTGGCCGGGTCATTGCCATGGACAATGCCCTCACCTTATTTGCCGATAAAGGCGATTTTGGCCTAAAGACCGTCAAACAGGCCGATAAAGCCTCCGAGGGTGAGAAAAAAGGCGGTCAAACCAACCAACGCAAATACGTCAACCGCGACCGTGACGAACTGGTCGAGTATGTGGAGGGCAGTATTTTCAAGATCGAGATGGACGTTTCGCACCCGCTGGCCTTTGGGTTTGATGAAACTTTTTTTACCCTCAAGCGCGGCGGCACGGCCTACGAGTTCTTGCAAAACGGCTGGAATGTGGGCGTGCTGCGCGATAACAACAACTTGGATGGTTTTGCGGGCTATAAAGTGAAACAGCGCCTCAAAAATTCACTGGAATTTGGGGTAGAAAATATTGGGCGGGGCAGCCTGATCTACTTGGTCGATAGCCCGGTGTTTCGTAGTTCATGGCCCAGCGGCAATTTGCTATTGGGCAATGCCATATTTTTGGTGGGTCAATAAAACCTCGGGGGTGGTGCCCGCCACTCTCGCTTTTTTGCAATAAGTGCGCTGGTTTTGTAAAGTCACACGCTTTGCAGCACCAGCGCACTTTTATGGGGTGCGCATTGGTCAGGGGATCCCGCCACGCGCAGCCGTGGCTGTCTGGTGGTAAAAGCCGATTGAACCCGTCTTGGGCAGCCCAACGCCCTGATTGGCATGCGGCGATAGCTGGCTAATGCGGGTGGAAGGGTCATTGGCGTGCGGCAAGAAATCTTTCTCCTACTGAATTGATAAAAGTGAACAGTATTTGCTAAGCTTGTTGTTAATGAAGCATCTTTACCGTATCCTACTTGGCTGTTGTATGACAATCGAAGTGGTTTGGGCCCAGGCACCGCCAACCATTGTCAAATCCAAGGAGAACGTACCCATTTTGCTGGCATTGGCCCGGAAGCAGGCCACCCTAAACCCTGATTCGGCGGTTTTGTGCGCCGGCCAAGCATTGGAACTGGCCCGGCATTTTCGCGATACTGTTGCCATGCTCACCGCGCTGCAATTGCTCGGCAACCAAGCCCTCAACTTGGCTCAGCACCAGAAAGGGATCGATTATTCGCTCCAGCAATTGACCATCCACCAAACCCAGCGCGATACCATTGGCATTGTGGAAGTATTGAACAGCATGTCGCTGGTTTTTCGTCAGCAACGCAAGTTTGCCGAAGGGTCGCAATTGCTGCGCGAAGCCCTCCAATACTTGCCACAGCCAGATAAAACGGCTGAACTGGCTGGTAAAACCAATAATAACATTGGCTCTCTGTACTATATGATGGGCAATTATGACAGTGCGCAATTTTATTTTGAGAAAGCGTATTTTTATCGGGTAAAAACTGGCCAGCAGGTAGAAATTGCCAAATCGCTCAACAATCTTGGCCTGATCCACAAGCGACGGGGCAACTACGCCAAAGCGCTGGACAATTTTATGGCCTGCAAGGAAATAGTGGAAAAGTCGAGCGACAGCCTAATGGTGACCAATACGCTGGACAATATTGGGGACATGTACAACCTGCTCGGCCAACCCCAACGGGCCAAAGAGTACCATTTGCAGGGCTTGAACATGGCTCGGCGGGCGGGCAGCCGCGATAAAGTATGGGACAGCTACGAGAGCCTGTCCGAAACCTATGCCAAGCTCAATGATTACAAAACCGCGTATCGCTATGCCCAGCTTAAAAATGCGCTGAAAGACAGTCTGTATGACGAGCAGAACGCCCGGCAGGTCGGCGAACTCAAAAGCAGGTTTGACAATGAAAAAAAGGAGAAAGAGATTGCCCTGCTCACCAAAGAAAACCAGATCAAAGATTTGGAAGCGGCCGTCAATGAGCGGCGCAACTGGTTCTTGTTCATTGCCTTGGCCTTGGCTTGCGGGCTGGCCCTGCTGGCTTGGAGCCGTTTTAATTTAAAAAACAAGGCCAA
>JAYUVL010000298.1:0-10132 GCA_043754075.1 Cytophagales bacterium
GTTTTATCTTAATGGGCGGTGCCATCTTTGCCGGATCCATCTATTTGATTTCACTTTTGGGCTTGCAAAATGCCGTATTATTGTCCAAAGCGCTGTTGATGTTGGGTGGTCTAATGCGGATGCTTTCCCATTCGGCCGAACTTATCCCGCCACTGTTGGTCAATGAATCGGACCAGTTTGTCAAACTATCGCCACAAAATATCAATTGGAAAATCCCCCTTTCCTCCGTGATCGGTTATGTGGGTGAATTTGGGAGCAGCTTACCAAACCGCATTTTGCCCGTTCAAGTCAATTACTTGTACCAAACTCTTTTTGGGGTTAAGCCCCAATCAACCTTGGCTTGGCCGGAGATTGAAGCATCGGCCAAACGCGTACTGATTGGCGGCTATTCCAAGTTGACTAGTTTACAGAACTACTACAACAGTGTTGTCAAAAACCAATAGATTGGATACATTTAACTCTTGTACTCAAACACGATTAGTCAATTTTTCCATGAGAAAAACTTTCCTCATCTACTTACTTTTCATGGCTGCGCCGGTTTTGGGCCAAAAATACGAAGTGGCCCAAATCAAAACGCCCTATGGTGAAATTATCATCTGGCTGTACAATGAAACCCCCAAGCACAAGGCGAGCTTCATCCAACTGGCGAAGGCGGGGTATTGGGATTCGCTAACGTTTAACCGGGTAATCCCAGATTTTGTCGCCCAGGGAGGCTGCCCCGACACGCCCGAAGGATTTAATGACACCACCATGCTATTACGACCAGAGTTCAACCCAAAATACCGCCACGAATATGGTGCATTGGGTGCCGGGCGTGATGGCAACCCAGCCATGTTATCGGCCCGCTGCCAGTTTTACATTGTCCAAAACAAAGCCGGACTTGCCCGCCTGGATAACAAATTCACTGTTTATGGCAAGGTGATCAAGGGCATGGAGGTGGTGGACACCATTGTAAACTTACCGCGTGACAAAAAAGATGCCCCACTTACCCCTGTAACCCTTGACGTAAATATTGTCAAACTGAGAGCGAAGGTTTTGCGGAAACTGGGTTGGAATGAGTTTTAGTATGCTGTTACCATTGTGCAAGGAGCGATTTTGGAGCAAGAAGATATCCAAACTGGGATCGTTGAAGGGATCGTGGAGATTGGGCGGTGGGATGTTACCATCGGGGGACTGGCCAACCACGCAGGCACCACCCCCATGCACCTGCGGAACGATGCCCTGTTAGCTGCGGCTAAACTCATCATTGCGATCAACGAAACCGTTACTAGGGTTTAGGCAGGCAAGTGGGCACGGTTGGCAAAATTGAGGCTCAAACGGGTGCATATAATGTCATCCCCGACAAGGTGGTATTGGGGATGGAGCTAAGACACTTATCCGACGATAAAATCATGCAATTGTTTCGCGAGGTTGAACGCCGGGCAAAAGACATCGCCACCAATTCCGGTACCAAGATTTCCTTTAAACAACGGACTGCCACTGCCAAGCCTTCCATGGCTGCCAAATCGATCCAAAACAATATTGAAAAATCGGCCAAAACCTTGGGCTATTCTTATAAGTACATGCAAAGCGGGGCCGGGCATGATGCCCAAAACATGGCCTTGATCGCACCGATGGGGATGATTTTTATTCCCAGTGTTGGGGGCATCAGCCACTCACCCAAGGAATTTACCATTGTAAATGATGTTGTCAATGGAATAAGCGTACTGTTGCAAACGATCATGGCCATTGACAAAGAGTAGCCAGTGGACCTCATCACAAAACCATTAGCCTACATCGGCGGCCCACCGTTCCGGATTGTTTGGGCTTTTTATTCCAATACTATCCATAGGGTAAGTTCTTGGCATTCAAACATAAATTTGCTGAATTGGTTTACGTATTTGGGCACATTAATTTTGTTGAGCAATGGACAAGCTATTGAGTTTTAGCGAACTACTCAAATCATTTATACTGCTTTGGTCGGTGATTGACCCCATTGGCACTATTCCCGTTTTTTTGGAAGCGACCAAGCATTTCCCGGCAAAAGAAAAGCGGGACATTGCCATGCGTGCCCCCCTGATTGCGGGCTATATCCTGATTTTTTTTATTGTGGCTGGTGAATTTTTGTTGCAATGGATGAACATTTCGCTGCCCGCGTTCCAGATTTCGGGTGGCATTGTCTTGTTCATCTTTGCGCTCACCATGGTGTTTGGCCAAGCGAAGCCCGATTCCGAAATTGCCCTCATCCGGGACTACAAGCACGTCACGGTGTTTCCGCTGGCCATTCCTTCTATTGCCTCGCCGGGGGCCATCATGGCGGTAGTACTGCTCACCGATAACAACCGGTACTCGGTTTTTGAACAAGCCCAGAAAACCCTAGTCGTAGTGCTCATTTTGATCATCACGGTATTTCTATTGCTAGCAGCCCGGCGTATCCAAAATTTAGTGGGCGAGTCAGGCACGACCATTATCAGCAAGATTATGGGCCTGATCATTGCCTCTATTGCAGTAGAGAGTGTATTATCGGGCCTCAAGTCGTATTTTGGCATTTAGCCGGCCAGCAACCACCCTAAGTTTATTTGCCCAAAAAACAACCCCCACCATCCGGCCAAGGGCACAGGTGATGGGGGGCAACGTTGGTCAGCAAAAATAAACTTAGGGGCGGTCCCACCACACTCGGGTGTCGAGGTTGTCGGGGCCTTGCCGCTGCACGGCTGCCTGGAGGTTGGTCAGGTTTACCGCTGTCTCGGCAATCGGGTAGGGCATCCGGTTGATGAAGTTGCCCTGGATCTGCTGGCTGGGGAATGGGTTCTTGCGGAGCACCGGAAAACCCGACCGCCGGAAGTTGGCCCAAGCCTCCGGCCCGTTGAGGAACGAGGCGATCCAGTACTGGGTGTTGATCTGGGCCAGTCCGGTGGCGGCAGCGTAGGGATTGGCTGCCAGCCAGGCATCGATGGCCGCTGCCGGAATGGCAGATCCAGGATCGTGGTCGGCCATTTGGTTCATGTGGGCCCGCACCCCCTCGGCGTAAAAAGTGGCTGCACCACCGCTGGTCCAGCCGCGTTGGGCAGCTTCGGCCAGCAGCAACTGGGTTTGCGCATGGGTGATGATAAAACAGGGTGAGGCTACCCGGGCCACCCGGGTGCGATCCACCTGCGAATAGTCATAAAAACTGGCCAAACGGGCCGCGGCGGCAATGGGCCCAATGGACACGTTATCGTAGCCCAGCGGCATTCCAATCTGCACCTCCGACGTGCGGTTGGCGACGGCTGGGGTCTGGCCCGCCCCCGAAGCTGCCCCCACGAAGCGCACCGCAATGGATGCCAGTCGCGGATCGCTGGTGCTGCGCAGCGCATTGACGAACACATCGGTCATGTAATAATTGGCCGCTTCGGTCGAGTTGAGCAAATTGCCCACGGGGGATACGTAGTTGGCCGTGTGCCGGATCAGGGCATTGTCGGCATTGGACTGGAACACACCGCCCTGCACGGCAGCTTGCACCACTTGCTGCGCCCGCTGGGCGTTCACCTTGCTCAGGCGCATGCCCGCCCGCAGCAGGAGCGAATAGCCCAGCCGTCGCCAGTTGGCCACATTGCCGCCGTAGAGCACTTCGCTCACTTCGATGGTCCCGGCTGGGTTGAGGGCGGCCGAAGCCTCGGTCAACTCCTTGATGATGTCGGTGTAGATCGCTTCTTGGGCGTCATACTTGGGAAATGTCGTCCCGTCGAGAAATCCCTTACCTGCTTCGAGGTAGGGTACATCGCCGTAGGTATCGGTCAAGACCATGAAGGCAAACGCTTGCCAGATCCTGGCCATGTTGTAGAGGTTGCTCCGGGCGGGCACACCCCGGGTATTGGCGATCACATCGGTCGTGTTGCGCACCACGTTGCGGTAAAATTGGAGCCAGAGCCCCTCCGCATTCCCGTTGTTGAGCTGGTTGAAGTTGGCCCCGGTCAGTACGCCCGAGTTGGGTGAAACAATTTGCTGGACAATGCCCACATCATAGTTGAGCGTCGAGGTGCTGAACGAGGAGCTCACAATGGCATTGTTGAGGATAAATACGCGATCCAAAGTAATGGCCGCAATCGGGTTGACGTTGATTTGATCAAACCCCTTGTCGCAACTGCCCAAGCTGAGCAGGGCCAGTAGTAAACCGAAGGAAGAAATTATTTTTTTCATGATGGTGTTTGCTTTTGATCTTGGGTGGAACGGTTGTTACGATACACAATGGCGGTTGCTAAAACTTGGCGTTCAAGTTGAACCCAAAGCTGCGGGTAGTGGGTACACCAGTGGCCTCGAGGCCGTTCAGGTTGTCGGAGCCATAGCCGGCTTGCTCAGGGTCGATGTTGTCCACCCATTTCTTGAGGATCAGCACGTTATTGGCCACCAAGTTGAGGCGCAAGCCCTTGATAAACAAATTATTGGGCAGGTGTTTGGTAAAATCGTAACCCGCCGTGATTTGGCGAAGCTTCCAGAAACCAGCGTTGTAGATAAACTGCTCACCGATGTCCCGGCTCCGGGCTTGCTCGTAGAACTGTTGGAGGGGAGCGGCCACGGTATTGACTTCCCCGCGCTGGTTCACGCCATCACCCACCACCGTATTGGTTTCCCGGCCCACCAGCGTGCCTTTGTGCAGGCCATGCCGCCAAGCGTTGAAATTGGTGCCCGAGGTGAGGATATGGCCCAGTTTGTAATCGATCAAGAAGGAGAAACTCAATCCTTTGTAAATGAGCGTGTTGGAAATCCCACCTACCCACTTGGGGATCACCGAACCGAAGGAGACCAGCGGGGTGATAACGGGCAAACCGGCCGCATCGAAGATTTGGCGTCCTTGGGGATCGCGGGCGTAGGCGTTGGCAAACAGCATCCCGATCGGCTGGCCCACCACTTGGCGGATCTGCCCTTGGCCGGCCCGCCAGATGGATTCCCCCACCACGATTTGCTCGGCCCGACCGTTGTTGTCATAGTCGCGGTCGGTTCCGTTGTCATCCGACAATATCCGTTGCACCAACGTGGTGTTGTACGATCCGTTCACGGTCACTTCCCAGCGGAATTTGTCGCTCATTACCGGCACCAAGTTTACCAAATACTCAAAACCCCGGTTGCGGCTTTGCCCACTGTTGAGCCGGGTGTTGGTATAGCCCGACGCATCCGAGATCTGGGCCGACACTATCTGGTCACGGGTAATCTTGTTGTAGAACGCCATGTCCACGCTCACCCGGTTGTCAAACATCTTTAACTCGAGGCCCACTTCAGCCTCCGAGGTGCGCATGGGCCGCAGGTTGGCATTGGGCACGGTCAGGCCGCTGATGAACCCGAGAGGAGCTTGAGCCGCGCCAGTACCCACCGGGAACAGGTTGGCGTTGATGCCATAAAACAGGTTGCTCGCATACGGGCCTACGTCCGTATCGCTGCCCACTTCGGCGTAGGCAGCGCGCAATTTGCCGAAGGACAGCCATTTGGGCATATTGTCAAAAGCATCGGAAAAGACAAAGCTACTCGTAATGGAGGGGTAGAGCACGCTCCGGTTTTCGGGCGAAAGGGTGGAAAACCAATCGTTGCGGGCAGTTACGTTGACAAACAAAAAGTTTTTGTACGATATTTCGGCGGCCCCATACAAGGAATTGACCCGACGCTCCCCAAAACCATACGTTGGATCCTTCACGCGGGTGTTCATGATCGTATATAGATCGCGCACCACAAAGTCTTGGCCCGACGCACTGTTGATCTCGCTGCTCACGTACAGTTGATTGCCGCCCAAGGTGGCATCGAACCCAAAATTGCCAAATTTACGGGTGGCCCCAATCAAGAAATCCGCATTGATTTCCCGTTGGCGGCGGGCTTCCTGCACATAGTTCCCGTTCACAAAACCCGCCGGGGCTGGGGCCAGCGTGGCCGCCCCGGTGGGAAAGTTGTAGTCCTGCTGGCGTGACCAGTAATCTTGGCCGATCCGGCCCTGCACATACAGCCAGTCTTTCACATTGTAGCGTACGCTTACATTGCCAAAAATCCGATCCCGCATGATGTTCTCAAACTTGCGGGCCAGGTTGAAATAAGGGTTGGTGCGGTTGGTGAAACGCGACCACAGGAACTCATTGCCCGCAGCGTTGAACGCATTGTCGCTCAATACGTTCAAGGGCATGGAGTTGGCCAAGGTGTAGAGCGTGGTGGGGATACTGAAATCTTGTTGGGCAAACTGCGGTGGGTTGCGGTTGATCTCTTTGGAATAGTTCACATTGCCCGCCACGATGATTTTCTTGGCCAACGTTTGGGAAAAACCCAAGTTGATCGTTTTGCGGTTGAACGAGTTGTTGGGCAAAATCCCCGAGTTGTCCATGTTGGAGAGCGACAAGTTGAAGCCCCCCGTTTCGCTCCCGGAAGAAAGGGAAACGGTGTTGGTAAACGTGTTGCCATTGCGCAAAAAATCTCGGATCTGGTTTTGTTGGGGCTCGTAAGGCACCGTCACCCCGTTGAACAGCACTTGGGTCATGCCCGGCTGGAACCGTTCACCAAACGACCATACCCCCGAAGTGGGATTGGCGGTAGTGGGCCGGCGGCCACCCTCGCCTTGCCCGTATTCATATTGCCAGTCGGTCAATATCATCGGGATGTCGGTCGTAAAATTGGTGTTGTATTCCACCCCAAGCCCCTTGGTGCTCCCTTTGGATTTGGTGGTGATCATCACCACTCCATCTTTGGCCCGGCTGCCATACAGCGCGGCGGCGGTGGCCCCTTTCAGCACGGTCATGGTTTCAATGTCGTCCGGGTTGATGGAAGACAGGCCGTCACCACCATCGGAGTTGTTGTTGCCCCGGTTTTGCACCGAGCCGTCACCAGACAGGTTGCCTTGGGCCAGGGCGAAATTGGTGTTGTCAATCGGCACCCCGTTGACCACGATCAAGGGCGAGTTGGTGCCCCCAAACGAGGATTGGCCCCGGATCCGGATTTTGGAAGTGCCCGCTGGGCCAGACCCCAAACTGGTAATGTTCACCCCCGCCATTTTGCCCTGCAACCCGTTCATAAAATTGACCGTGCGGTTGACATTGATCTGATCAGCCCCCAATGTGGCGGTGGCGTAGCCCAACTTTTTGGCTTCTTTCTTAATCCCAAGGGCGGTCACCACCACTTCACCAAGTTGGGTGGCTTCCTCCTCGAGGCTAATATCGATTTGGGTACGGCTCTGGACTGGCACCTCCACCGTCTTGAAACCAATGAAGCTGAACAGCAGCACGTCCGAACTGGTAGCGGTAATGGTGTATTTGCCGCTGACATCAGTAATCGTACCGGTAACGGTACCCTTGACACTCACTGTCGCTCCCGGCATGGGCAGGTTGTCCTTGGCCGAAGTAACGAGGCCGGAAACCCGGGTTTGGGCAAATGCGGGTGCATGCGCCAATAGGCAACCGAGCAAGGTTGCCAAGTAAAGTAAGTTTTTCATTTTCACGTTGTTAAAACAGCTTAAACTAAAAAATACCCAATGAATATTAACGGGCGGGGCGCGATCAAACAAATTGATCGGCCACCTGACTGCTCGATACGATTGGGCCTGTGATATTACGGAAAAAGATTTAAATCCTAAATATAACCGGAATAAATTTTCAAGGATTCGCTTTCCGTAGTTGTCCGCCCAAGTTTTTCTTTGAGAATTTGCGCTCTTCCCACATTTTGCTACCTTTAGCATTAGTTCTGGCCCAATGCTATTTGAGATCCAATTGGCCGCCCAGGATTTATTGTCAACTTTTTACACTTATCATTGATGAAAATGAATCACCTCAAAACAGCCTTTTTCTTGTTGGGGATTGTTGCTGGCCTTGCCCAGCCCGCTTGGTCGCAAACCATCGCCCGCGATCAGTTAATTGCCCTCACCGCTGAATGGAAGGGCGAACGTTTCGCCGATGGGCGACCAAAAGTAGCTGATAAATGGCTGGAACGGGCCAAGAAGGTATCACTGGAAGAAGCGTGGGGCATCCTGCGCAACGAAGGCTACCAGAACCAGTTTGAAGGCGACTGGCAAATCCTCCACCAAGATTTGGTGCTGGCCGGCCGGGCCTTGACTGCCTTTTATATTCCCAGCCGCCCCGATCTGGACAAACAGATCCGCGAGAAAGGCAAGGGCGAAGGGCGGAAAGGATCGCCCAACTCTTGGCCCATCGACATGCTCACCCCCGGTGACATTTACGTGGCCGATGCCTTTGGCAAAGTGATCGACGGTACATTGATCGGTGACAACTTGGGCAACGCCATCTATGCAAAATCTAAAAACGGGGTCATCTTTTATGGCTCGGTGCGTGACATCGAGGGCCTGTCCAAAATTGAGGGGTTCAATTATTTTGTCAAGGGGACCGATCCATCCTACATCCAAAACCTCATGCTCGGTGGCCTGAACACCCCTATTCGGATTGGCCGGGCCGTCTGCCTACCCGGTGATGTCGTGATCGCCAAACGTGGTGGAGTGGTGTTTATTCCCGCCCATTTGGTGGAAAAAGTTATTTTGAACGCTGAATTCATTTCCCTGCGCGATGCTTTTGGCATCCAGCGCCTGCGCGAGGGCAAGTACACCCCCGGCGAAATTGACATGCAATGGACCGATCTGATCAAGAAGGATTTTTTGGCTTGGCTAGACCAGAACCCCGACAAACTGCCCATGAGCCGCAAGGAACTGGACGAGTTTATGAAAGATCGGACTTGGTAATGGCCAGCGGGGCCCGCCCAATTTACTCAGCCGGTTGGGCGGGGCCGCGCCACCCCCGAAAAATGGCTGGTCGGTAATGGCCCGACAATGGCCACGGTCTACCCATTTCACCCGTTGAAAATAGGAATTGCGCACCGCTTTAACCTCCGTAAATGATGAGATATTTGCCATTGGGCATCGCAATAATGGGGATCTGCTTCCTTGGTTGCCGTGATCAAAAGTCCCAAACCGCTGAAAATCAGCAAAATCAAAGAGCAACCGAAACCCCAGTCACGAGCGAATGGGCCTTGCTGCCCTTTGTCAAAACCGATTCGGCCAATCCCATCTTGTTGCCACTCCGCAGCAGCACCTTCGCCTGTCCGATCACCCAGCGAAAAGTTTATTGGGAAGCCAATGATGTTTACAACCCCAGCGCCATTGTCCGCTTGGGCAAGGTTTACCTGATCTATCGGGCCGAGGACACGGTCAGGGCCGTCAATGGCACCTCCCGCCTCGGCTTGGCCGAAAGCGAAGACGGCATCCACTTCCGGCGGCTTCCCGAACCGGTTTTTTATCCCGACAACGACGAGATGAAAAAGTACGAGTGGCGCGGCGGCTGCGAAGATCCCCGGATCATCGAGGACAGCACCAGCACTTATTGGATGACCTACACGGCTTATGATGGCAAAACGGCCCGTTTGTGCATGGCTTCGTCCCCTGATTTGCGAAAATGGCAAAAGCACGGGCTGGTCTTCAAAAACCCCAAACACCAAGATATGTGGTCCAAATCAGGGGCCATTGTCGGCAAATATTCGCCCGAGGGCCGACTGATCGCCACGCGGATCAATGGGAAATTTTGGATGTATTGGGGCGAGAACGGCCTGATCGCCACCTCGACCGACCTTAAAAATTGGGAGTTTTTGGCCGATGAGAATGGCGAACCCCAATCGGTTTTGCCAAAGCGGGCCGGCCAAGATTTTTTCGACAATGCGCTGGTGGAGCCTGGTCCACCAGCTATTTTGACCGAAAAAGGGATCTTGCTGATTTATAACGGGGCTTCGGTTGACAAAGTCAAAGGCGGGATTGCCAATTATTGCGGCGGGCAGGCGCTGTTTGCTGCCACCGACCCCACCAAGCTCCTCGCCCGGCTGGACAAACCGTTTATTCAGCCCGAAAAAGATTACGAATTACTGGGCCAAGTAAACAAGGTCACTTTTGTGGAGGGGCTGGTGTTTTACCAAAATCACTGGTTGCTGTATTATGGCACTGCCGATTCCAAGATTGCCGTGGCAGTAAGCAGTGCGGCCCTTTTCAAATAGGCATTGATGGTTTCTACTTGCGACGTCAAGGTGCGATTTGTGTATTTTATTATCCATTTAAACCCACAGTAAAATGAAAACAAACTTGAAAAACATTTTGGCCAAACTCCAAGCCCCATTGGCCAAAACAGAACTCACTGGGGCCAGTACCCCCAGCTTGAGC